>JAJYGO010000019.1:7913-8521 GCA_021785115.1 Chloroflexota bacterium
TCGTCGAGCGGGACGGGGGTGTCGGGTTGCGCGGGGACGCGGGACGGCGGGCCGGCGTGGTGCGCTGGCGTCCGCGCGCGGCCTCCGCGCCGTCGGTCGGCGGGAGCGAGGCGGATCGCGGGGCCGGCGTGGGGTCGCGGGCGGAGGAGCCGACCGCGCGGACGCGCGACGGCGCCCGATGAGGCACACTGGCGGCGGATGACACAGCCTGCGGACGCACTGCTCCCCGACACCCTGCCCGCGGATCGCCTCGGGCGCCGCCTCCACGATCTCCGGATCTCCGTCACGGACCGGTGCAACTTCCGCTGCACGTACTGCATGCCGCGCGAGGTCTACGGACGCGACTATGCGTTCCTGCCCCGCGCCGAGATCCTGACGTTCGAGGAGATCGCGCGGCTTGCGCGGATCTTCGTCGGGCTCGGCGTCCGCAAGCTCCGGCTCACGGGTGGCGAGCCGCTCGTCCGTCGCGATCTGCCGGACCTCGTCGCCGAGCTGTCGGCGATCGACGGCGTCGACGACATCGCGCTCACCACGAACGGCGCGCTCATCCGCGCCATGGCCCCGGCACTCCGTGATGCGGGCCTGCGGCGCGTGACCGTCAGCCTGGA
>JAJYGO010000458.1 GCA_021785115.1 Chloroflexota bacterium
GGAACACGAGCACGCCCAGCGCCTCGACAGCGTTCTTCCAGCCGTTGAGTGGGGTGTGGCTGCCAGTCCAGCTCGCCTGCAACTGGAGGCTCACGCCGAGGACTTCCCGGGCCGCCGCCGCGAGATCGTCGGACGGGGTCTCCATCGTTGCGGAGCCAACAAGCGCGACCGGAGGGGTGTCGGGTTCGAGCTCGAGTGCGACCTCCCGCCGGTAGGCCGCATTCCGAAGCGCCAGGATCATGTCTGGCGAGTAGCTGCCGGGGGACTCACCGGGAATTCGGCGGAAGTCGCTGTTTCGTACGGTGAAGTCACGTGGGGCGGCGGGCAGGTAGAACGATGCGAGTGGCCGCCGGTAGACGTGGGCGCACTTGCGGAGCTGCCCAATCGTGGGGCGTTCCGTGCCGGCTTCCCAGTCGGCGAGTCGTTCGGCGCGCACCCCGATCTTCTTGGCGGCTACGTCGAGCGGGAGGCGCAACGTCAATCGCGCCCAGCCGACCATGGCCGGGTTGCAGATCGCGTAGTGGCGCTTTCGCGATGGGTGAGGCTCGGGCGGGGCGGGCTGCATCGGAGGGTCCCAGAATCCGGGCTGGTCGGGCCTCGTTCTGCCACGCCGTCGTGCCGGCTTGCGTGTCACGTCTCCTCCGCCAACGGCAGCCATGGGACATCGTAGCCTGCGGACTCGCCGGGTGGCGACCTGTTGTACGCGGGCGCCCTGCCATGGGAATCGCGGCAGCGCCCCTTGAACATCCAACAACGGCGCTGCCGCAGTACAGTCCGAATGGACGGGGCAGGGCGCAGGAGGGCGACGGCAGATGCCACGCGGGCGCGGGAACGGCAACGGACAGCCAGCCGCGCGCGAGCTGGGTTTGGAGCGCCAGCTGTGGGCCGCAGCTGATGCTCTCCGCAACAACATGGACGCCGCCGAGTACAAGCACGTCGTCCTCGGGCTGATCTTTCTCAAGTACATCAGCGACGCGTTCGAGGCGAAGCACATGGCGCTCGAGGCCGCGCGTGCTGAGGGCGCGGATCCCGAGGACCCCGACGAGTACCGCGCCGAGAGCATCTTCTGGGTGCCCAAGGAAGCCCGCTGGTCACACCTGAAGGCAAGCGCCCCGCAGCCCACCATCGGCACCCTCGTCGACGACGCAATGAGCGCCATCGAGCGCGACAACCCGACGCTGAAGGGCGTGCTGCCCAAGGACTACGCACGACCGGGCCTCGACAAACAGCGCCTGGGCCAGCTCATCAACCTCGTCTCCGACATCGGCCTCGGCAGCCCCGCCGATCGGGCCAAGGATGTCCTGGGCCGGGTCTATGAGTACTTCCTCGCCCAGTTCGCCAGCGCCGAGGGCAAGAAGGGCGGCCAGTTCTACACCCCCTCCCACGTGGTGCGGGTGCTGGTCGAGATGCTGGCCCCCTACCGGGGCCGCGTGTACGACCCCTGCTGCGGCTCGGGCGGCATGTTCGTCTCGAGCGAGAAGTTCATCGAGGCCCACCAGGGACGCCTGGGCGACATCAGCATCTACGGCCAGGAGTCCAACTACACCACCTGGCGCCTGGCCAAGATGAACCTCGCCATCCGGGGCATCGACGCGCAGATCGCCCACGGCGACACGTTCCACAACGATCGCCACCCCGATCTCAAGGCCGACTGGGTACTGGCCAATCCGCCCTTCAACGACTCGGACTGGCGCGGCGAGCTGCTGCGCGACGACAAGCGCTGGGCGTACGGCGTGCCGCCGGCCGGCAACGCGAACTTCGCGTGGGTGCAGCACTTCATCAGCCACCTCGCGCCGACCGGGATCGCCGGATTCGTGCTCGCCAACGGCTCGATGTCGACCAACCAGTCCGGCGAGGGGGAGATCCGCCGCAGCATCGTCGAGGCCGACCTCGTCGACTGCATGGTCGCTTTGCCCGGGCAGCTCTTCTACTCGACGCAGATCCCGGTCTGTCTCTGGTTCCTCGCCCGCGACAAGCGCAACGGTCGGTTCCGCGACCGCCGTGGCGAGACGCTCTTCATCGACGCCCGCAAGCTGGGCACCCTGGTGGACCGCACCCACCGCGAGCTGACCGACGAGGACGTCGCCAGGGTGGCCGGCGCCTACCACGCCTGGCGCGGTGACCCGGGTGCGGGCGACTACGCCGACGAGCCGGGCTTCTGCAAGTCAGCCGCGCTCGACGAGATCCGTTCCCACGGCCACGTGCTCACTCCGGGCCGGTACGTCGGGGCAGCGACAGCCGAGGAGGACGGCGAGCCCTTCGACACCAAGATGCGCCGCCTCACCGCGACACTTCGTGAGCAGCAGGCGGAGGCCGCTCGTCTCGATGCCCTCATCGCCGCGAACCTGCGGGAGCTTGGGTATGGCGAGTGAGTGGGCCTCCGCGAAGCTTGGCGACGTCTGCGATCTCTTCGATGCGCCTCACCAGACGGCACCCCCTTTCTCAGGATGGGCCAGTCGTATACCTCAACGTCGGCGACATTCACAAGGGACGCGTTGAGCTTCGACTGTCTGGCCGTGTCAGTGAGGATGCCGCTCGTGCGTGGTCGGGCCGAGTGACCCCACGGGCAGGCGATGTAGTCTTCGGCTACGAGGCGACCGTCGGCGAGGCCGCGCTTCTGACCTCAGACCACCGCTGGTGTCTCGGGCGCCGAGTGGGCCTCCTCCGTCCACGACCCGACCGGATCGACCCGCGGTTCCTCGTCTACTCTTGGTATACCCCTCGGTTCCAGGAGACACTCAGGGCCAACCGCGTCGGCGGCACGACGATCGAAAGCATTCGGCTCACCGACCTGCCCACCTGGACGATTCAGCTGCCGGATCTCGACGAGCAGCATCGGATCGCGGGCATCCTCGGCGCACTCGACGACAAGATCGGCCTGAACCGGCGGATGAGCCAGGTACTGGAGACAACGGCGCGGGCGCTCTTCCAGTCATGGTTCGTCGACTTCGATCCCGTGCGCGCCAAAGCCGAAAGACACGATACGGGGTTGCCCGAGCAGCTCGCCGACCTGTTCCCTGACGCGCTCGAAGACTCTGAACTCGGTGAGATTCCGTCAGGGTGGCACGTAGCCCCTCTCGACAGCGAGTTCGAGCTGACAATGGGCCAATCGCCGCCCGGTGACACGTATAACGACATCGGCAATGGACCTCCCTTCTACCAGGGTCGTGTGGATTTCGGTTTCCGTTTCCCGACCCGACGCGTCTATTGCACAGCGCCTACCCGCTTTGCACGGGCAGGTGACACCCTCGTCAGCGTGAGGGCGCCCGTAGGTGACACGAATATCGCGTGGGAAGACTGTGCGATCGGACGCGGCATAGCGGCAGTGCGGCACAGGACCACGAACCGGACGTACACGTACGAGTTCATGCGGTCGCTGGCTTCCGTGTTCGCACGCTTCAACGCTGAAGGCACCGTCTTCGGATCGATCGGCAAGAGGGACTTTCACGAAATCCCCTGCATCGTCCCGCCCCCCAGCCTCGTAACGCTCTTTGGGCGCCTCACAGGCCCGGTGGACAATCGAATCGAGTCTGGGGAGCGTGAAGCCCGGATTCTTGCCTCTGTGCGCGACGTCCTGTTGCCGAAGCTCATCTCGGGCGACCTCCAGATCAAGGATGCGGAACGAAGCACACGGACATTGACCGAGCGCTCACCGGCGAGCCGGGTATGAGCGGCGCCTTCACGGAGTCCGTCGTCGAGGAGGCCGCTCTCGAGTGGCTCGCGGCCCTTGGCTACGAAATCCTCCACGGGCCCGAGATCGCAGTAGGGGAGCCTGCCGCCGAGCGGACCGATCCCGGATACCGCGACGTCATCCTCGATCGACGGCTGCGACAGGCGCTCGTCCGGCTCAACCCCGACCTGCCGGCGGTCGCCCTCGACGACGCGTACCGCAAGCTGACCGGGGTGGATGCGCCCAGCCTGCTCGCCCGCAACCGGGCGGTCCACCGGATGCTGGTGGATGGTGTCACCGTCGAGTACGCGCGGCCCGACGGCTCGATCGCTGGCGCGCAGGCACGCGTGATCGACTTCGAGCATCCGGAGGCGAACGACTGGGTCGCGGTCAACCAGTTCACCGTGGCGGAGGGCCAGCACACGCGCCGGCCTGACGTCCTCATCTTTATCAACGGCCTGCCGCTCGGGGTGATCGAGCTCAAGAACCCCGCCGATGAACAGGCCACGGTCTGGTCTGCGTTCCATCAGCTCGAGACCTACCAGGCGGAGATCCCGGCACTCTTCGCGTCCAACGAGGTGCTCGTCGCCTCGGACGGGACCCAGGCACGCATCGGGGCGCTCGGCGCCGGCCGCGAATGGTTCAAGCCGTGGCGCACCATCGACGGGCGGGCCGACGCGCCGGCGAGCATGCCCGCGCTCCAGGTCGTCCTCGAGGGCGTGTTCGAGCATCGGCGGTTCCTTGACCTTGTGCGTCACTTCGTGGTCTCCGAGGATCCGGGCGACGGACTCCTATCCAAGAAGGTGGCGGGATACCACCAGTTCCATGCCGTGAAGGTAGCGCTCGAGGAGACCCTCCGGGCGGCACGGGGCGGGCGAGTTGCCGAAGTGCCCGGTCGCTGGGAGGCAGGACTCCAGCCGGGCGGCGAGCCCGGTGACCGCCGGGTCGGCGTCGTGTGGCACACCCAGGGCTCCGGCAAGAGCCTGACGATGGCCTTCTACGCCGGGCGGGTGATCCTCGAGCCCGCCATGGCGAACCCGACGATCGTCGTAATTACCGACCGCAACGACCTCGACGACCAGCTCTTCGGCACCTTCGCGCGCTGCCAGGACTTGCTGCGCCAGGATCCCGTGCAGGCGGCGGATCGCGCCGACCTCCGATCCAAGCTGCGGGTGGCCGCGGGCGGGGTCGTCTTCACCACCATCCAGAAGTTCCTGCCCGAGGAGACGGGCGATCGCCACCCGGTGCTGTCGGAACGGCGCAACGTCGTCGTCATCGCCGACGAAGCACATCGCAGCCAGTACGGCTTCGACGCCAGGGTCAACACGCAGACCGGCGTGGTGACCTACGGGTATGCCCAGCAGGTGCGCGACGCCCTGCCCAATGCGTCCTTCATCGGCTTCACGGGCACCCCCATCGAGACCACCGACGCGAGCACGCGCGCCGTCTTCGGCGACTACATCAGCGTGTATGACATCGGACGCGCAGTGGCCGACGGGGCGACCGTCCCGATCTACTACGAGAGCCGCCTAGCCAGGCTCGACCTGGCGGAGTCCGAGCGCCCCCGCATCGATCCCGACTTCGAGGAGGCCACCGAGGGCGAGGAGGTCGAGCGCAAGGAGCGCCTGAAGTCGAAGTGGGCGCAGCTCGAGGCGGTGGTCGGCGCCGAGCATCGCCTGCACCTGGTCGCGCGCGACCTCGTGGCGCACTTCGAGAACCGCCTCGACGCCATGGACGGCAAGGCCATGGTCGTCACCATGAGCCGGCGCATCGCGGTCGCGCTGTATCGCGAGATCGCCGCCCTGCGCCCCGAGTGGACCGCCGACACCGACGACGCGGGCGCCCTCAAGGTCGTCATGACGGGCTCCGCCGCCGATCCCCTCGACTGGCAGCCGCATATCCGCAACAAGGCCCGCCGCGAGGCGCTCGCCCAGCGCTTCCGAGACCCGGTCGACCCTTTCCGCGTGGTCATCGTGCGCGACATGTGGCTGACCGGCTTTGACGCTCCCTCGCTCCACACGATGTACCTCGACAAACCGATGCGCGGGCACGGCCTGATGCAGGCGATCGCTCGGGTGAACCGTGTCTTCCGCGACAAGCCGGGCGGTCTCGTGGTCGACTATCTCGGACTCGCCGACGAGCTGCGCCAGGCGCTCGCGGTCTACACCGAGTCGGGCGGCACGGGGGACACCGCCCTCGACCAGTCCATGGCGACCAGTGTCATGCGCGAGAAGGTCGAGATCTGCCGGGGACTCTTCCACAGCTTCGACTGGTCGCGCTGGATGATCGGCACTGCCCAGGAGCGCGTGTCGCTCCTCCCGCAGGCGCAGGAGCACATCCTCGCGCTCGAGGATGGCAAGGCACGCCTGTTGCGCGCAGTGGCCGAGCTCTCCCGAGCGTTCGCGCTCGCGGTGCCGTCGGACGAGGCGCTCGCGGTGCGCGACGACGTGGGCTTCTTCCAGGCCGTGCGCGCCGTACTGGTCAAGGGCGCTCCGGGCGAGCGACGCAGCGACGAGGAGCTCGACCACGCCATCCGCCAGATCGTCTCGCGCGCCGTCGTCAGCGACGAGATCGTCGACATCTTCGCCGCAGCGGGCCTGCGCAAGCCCGACATCTCGATCCTCTCGGACGAGTTCCTCGCCGAGGTGCGCGAACTCCCCCAGCGCAACGTGGCGGTCGAACTGCTGCAGAAGTTGCTGGCAGGCGAGATCCGGACCCGCTCCCGGCGCAACGTGGTCGAGGCGCGCTCCTTCGCCGCCATGCTCGAGCGGGCCCTGCGCGCGTATCAGAACCGGGCCATCGAGACCGCCCAGGTGATCGAGGAGCTGATCGCGCTGGCGCAGGAGATGCGCGCGGCCGACGCGCGCGGCGAGGCCTTGGGGCTCTCGGCGGACGAGCTGGCCTTCTACGACGCGCTCGAGACCAACGACAGCGCCGTGGCGGTGCTGGGGGACGAGACGCTGCGGACCATCGCGCGCGAGCTGGTCGCGTCGGTGCGGGGCAACGTCACCATCGACTGGACCGTCCGTGAAGATGTGCGCGCGCACCTGCGGGTGCTCGTCAAACGCATCCTGCGGAAGCACGGCTACCCGCCCGACAAGCAGGAGCGCGCCACCCTCACCGTGCTCGAGCAGGCCGAGGTGCTCTCGGAGCACTGGGCGACGGCCGCGTAGGGTTGAAGGGCGCCGGCAGCTCGTTACGACGCTTGACATCGGCGGGTCCCGCACACCGCTCCGTCCTCCCGTCGTCATGAGCGACGAGACCCTGCGAGGGCCGAAACTGAGGGGCGGGGCGCCTTCTCGCTCACGTGGTCCGATACGGGCTCGGCTCGCACGTCAGCGACTTACGGCCCGACGAGGGCGTCACTGGCGCTACCCGCGCACGGTCTTGACCCGACGCCGTAGCGCGGCGTACGCATCCAGCGGCGTTCGGCCTGACTCGACGACCTCGCGCCCGGTCTTCACCTCGACGGCCCCGATCTCCCAGCGCCCGTCGGGCCTCCACTCCGGGAGCGGTCCGTCGCAGCGCAGCGCCCACCCCGTGAGAGCCTGCTCGAGCTCGGTGAGCCCGTCTGCGGCACTTGCGAGCCACTCGAGGAGCGTCTGCAAGGCCTCGGAGATCGCGTCCGCCCCCGTGGCCTCGTGTCCATGTCTGCGGAATGGATTGCCCGGTTCGAGGAGCAGAGCGACCGCCTTCATGGCCCGGCCCGTTTCAGGATCCCGCTCCTCCCGCTCGAGCTCGATGGTGCACCGGTCGCCGAGCTGGAATGGCTCGAGTACTCGACGGCACACCGCCTCGGCGAGCTCGTCGCAGCCGACGACGTCGAGCACCTGCACAGCCTCTGCTGGTTGGCCCGCGTCCTCAAGCTGATCGGCCAGCATGGCAGCCTCGTTCTTGGCCCGGTCCGGGTCGCCGGCCCGCTTCCACACGAGGACGGCGTTGGTCGGATCGCCGGCGTCCAGCCAGGCTCGTACGGCCTGCAGTGGCTCGTGGGCGTGCTCCCACTCGGTCGCCGCGTCGGCGAACTCCCGGCGCGCGTGCCGATCGTCACCGATGCTGCGGGCGCGTGCCTCGTGATACCGGGCCCGAGCAGCCGGGTCGGTCAGCCGGTCGTGGATCTCGCCATCCACCATCCGCATGACCCGAATGAGCGCCGCCGTCGTGCGCGGCGACCAGCTCATCTCGGTCCCTGCCGGGGGAGGCCAACTGCGCGGCTGGCTGGCGACCGCGTAGGTCTCGCGTGGGCGCGTCCACGCCGCCATCGCGACGCGTGATGCGCTCGCCATACCCGCAACGACCGCGCCAGCGGGCCGGGCGGAGATCGCGGGTCCATCCAAGACGCCCTGGGCGGGACTGCGACGCGAGGTATCCAATCAGGCCGCCTCCCGCAGTTCGGATGTCAGCGGAAGCATGTCGGCGCGGGCCCGGTGCATCACCGTGAAGTCGTACGGGGCGATCCCGCCCCAGGACCGCAGCCGCTCGTCGGCGAGCACGCCCGCCCGGTAGGCGCTGCACCCCGCCCATGCCGCGAGCTCGCGGCAGCCCTCCTCCTCCGTCAGTTCGAGCACGACCATGCGGTCGTCGACGGCGTACGAGCGCAGTTCGTGGCGGACGCCGGGTGCGCTGGCCACGACGTCGATGCAGGCCGTGACGGACCGCTGGGCCGGCAGCGCGGACGGCAGCCTCATACTCGGCAAGGATCGGTCCGGGCATGACCGCAGCCAGCACTTTGCACTCGGATTTATTTTCGGCCAGCACCTGGTAGCTCACGCTGGCGTGCTCCACATCGAAGGGAACCATTTTACGCAGGCGGAAGCGCACCACGGGAATGGCTTCGGCAG
>JAJYGO010000139.1 GCA_021785115.1 Chloroflexota bacterium
TGCCGAGCGCAGTTCCCCACCCGAGCGTGGCGAGGCGCCCGGTATTGCAGTGCGTCAGGATCCGGGTGACGCCGGCAAGGTAGGCGCGGCCGAACTCCCCAATCAGGCGGCACGCTTCGCGGTCCTCTTCGATGATGAGGAGCGCCTCGTCGAGCGCGCGCCGTCGTAACTCGTCGAAAGTCGCCGCCTGCGAGGCCGCGTCCCGGACGCGGCCGACCGCCCACATGAGGTTCACCGCGGTTGGACGTGCACGGCCGATCGTCTCGGCGAGTACGCCCAGGTGGGTTCGGGCGGCACCTAGGCTCTCGCCGTGCCAGGCATCAATCCCAAGCACCATGGCGAGAGCGCCGCATGCCCCGATCGCGGGAGCGCCGCGCACGGCGAGACGGCGAATGGCGTCGATCGCGGCCCCGCATGTCTCGAGCCGGGTCACGTTGACGGCGGTCGGCAACTCGGTCTGATCGATGATCTCAATCGCCGCTCCGTCCCACGCCACTGCAGGGCGCAATCCGCTCGTCATCACTTCCTCTTGCTCCCCGCGGCGTGCGGCCCACCGTCCAGGGTCCTCCACGACGATGCCCCTCCACAGCGCCGCTGCCTGCTGTTCCGCGACCGGCGGCCCTCAGATCGCGATGCGGTGCACGTTTGTGCAAAAGCCGCAATCTTGGTCGCCCATGGTACACGACCTGTCCAGTGGGGCTCTCCAGCCGCCGATATGCACATTTGTGCAGCATATTGACAAACGACGATCTGACCCTATCATGCCACCAACCCTGATCGCGATGAGGAGGTAGTTCCCGATGGTGTGGCGCGAGGGGATGACGCGGCGGACCTTCATCCGGCGTGCGGGTCAGCTCGGTGTGGGGGCCATCGGACTTGGCTCGGTCATGACGGTGCTCGACGCGTGCTCCGCCGGTTCCGCGACGGGCGCTCCATCATCGTCAGCAGGCGCTGCACGAGCGTCGGCGTCCGCGGCACCGCCGGCGGCCCTGCAGGCCGTGAAGGTGCAGTTGTTGTGGATCGAGGACGTCGAGTTCGCTGGTCTGTACGCAGCAAGCTCACAGGGCTTCCTGAAAGCCGCGGGGCTCAGCCAGACGCTCATCCCGGGCGGCCCGCAGATCAACGCGATCCAGTCGGTCGCCGGGGGTGCGGCGCCGATCGGCCTGATCGGGTCCACGGATCAGATGATCCAGGCACGCGCCAACGGCGTCCCCGTCAAGATGATCGCTGCGACCTTCCAAACGGGCCCCTTCGGGGTGATGAGTCTCGCAAGCGCGCCGATCAAGACCCCGAGCGACCTCGTCGGCAAGAAGATCGGTCTCCAGGCAGGCGGACGGCCCACCTTCAGCGAGATGCTGAGCGCAAGCGGCCTGACCGCCAGCCAGATGACCATCGTGCCCGTCGGAACCGATCCGACTCCGCTCGTTAGCGGCCAGGTCGATGGGTTCTGGTCGTACGCCTTCAACCAGCCTCTCGAGCTCGCGGCGAAGGGCATCAAGACGACCATGCTGCTCGCCTCGACCGCCGGTGTGCCGGATTACGGAGACGTCATCTTCACGCTCGACGATGTGCTCCAGAAGAACGAAGCGCTGCTCGTGAGCTGGTTGCGGGCCGCCGTTCAGGGCTGGCAGTACGCCCTCGCGAACCCTGCCGCCATGGCGAAGGAGACCGTCGATCAGTCGCCCAGCCTCAAGCTGAGCCTGTCGCAGCAGACCGCGCAGGCCTCCGCCCAGGTCCCGTTCCTGACATCGGCGCTGACGAAAGCGAAAGGGCTCCTCTGGATCGATCCGTCGTCGGTGTCCAAGTCGATCGATCTGAACCTCAAGACCGGTCAGATCAAGAGCGCCGTGAACGTCAACGATGTGATGACGACGACGATCCTCGAGAAGGCCTTCGGCGGAAAGACGACCCTCTGAGCAGCTCTACGTCGCCCAGGTGATGCCGATGACCCCAGCGACCTCCCCGAGGGGACAGGGCGCAAGCGACTGCCCGAGCATCGAGTTGCTTGGCGTGAGCAAACGGTTCCACGCGGGCGCTGGTGAGGTCGAGGCGGTGCGTGACGTCAGCCTGCGGGTCGAACGGGGTGAGTTCGTCTCGATCATCGGGCCCTCGGGCTGCGGCAAGTCGACCACGCTGCGGATCGTGGCGGATCTCACCCCTCCCACGGCGGGCATCGTTCGCGTCGAGGGAGGATCGGCTTCGGATGCGCGGCGGGCGCGCCGCTTCGGCATGGTCTTCCAGGATCCGGTGCTGCTGCCCTGGAGGACGCTCGACAAGAACGTGGCGCTGCCGCTCGAGGTGGCCGGGATCCGCCCGTCGGCGGCCCCACGGCGACCGCAGGATCTGATCAAGCTCGTCGGACTCCAGGGATTTGAGCACATGCTGCCGTCCCAGCTGTCGGGCGGAATGCGTCAGCGCGCCGCGATCGCACGTGCGCTCGTCCTGGACCCGTCGATCCTGTTGCTCGACGAGCCCTTCGGGGCTTTGGACGAGTTCACCCGCCAGCGGCTCAACCTCGACCTCCTGCGGATCTGGAGCGAGAGCGACACGACTGCGCTGCTCGTCACGCACAGCATCTCCGAAGCGGTACTCCTCTCCGATCGGGTAGTAGTCATGACCAATCGTCCGGCGACGATCTCCACGATCATCAGGGTCGACCTGCCACGTCCGCGGACCCTCGCGGCTCTGCGGAGCCGCGAGGCATTCGAGATCATCCGCGACGCCTCCGAGGCTCTCTACGGTGAGGCGGAGGACCGAGACGCGGTCGAGGCTCCGGGCCCCAGGGTCTCCTAGGGGAGACCTATGAACGTCGGCATCCGCTGGTTGATTCGCGCGCGGGGGGCGATCTCCCTCGCCGTTCTCTTGGCTGCCTGGGAGATCGCCGCGCTCCTCATCCCGCAACGGGTGACAGTCTTCCCGGCGCCATCCCTTATCGCGCAGACGCTGATCGACAACGCGTCCACCTTCGTCGAGGCAGTCCAGCCGACCGCGATCGAGGCGACGATCGGCCTGGTGATCGCGTGCATCGCATCGATCGCCCTGGCCGCCGCGTTCGTGCGCTCCAGGGCGTTGGAGGAGGGCCTGTACAACGTCGCAGTCATGATGCACAGCATCCCGGTCATCGCGATTATCCCCATCCTCGTGATCTGGCTGGGAACCGGGTACGCACCGAAGATCGCCGTCGCGGCGCTCGCCTCGTTCTTCCCGATCCTCGTCAACACAACGCGCGGACTGCAGATCGTCGACGAGCAACTCCTCGAGTACATGCAGGTCCTTGACGCCAGTTGGTGGCAGACGCTTCGCATCGTCCGCTGGCCGACCGCCTTGCCCTACCTCTACGCCGCCCTGAAGATCGGAGCGCCGTCCGCCGTGCTCGGCGCCACCATCGGTGAGTGGATCGGGTCGCAGACCGGGCTGGGGTACCAGATCCTGTCGGCCATGTTCAACTTCGATCCGCCGATGCTGTGGGCCACCATGGTGGTCTGCGCCGCAGTCGCCCTCGCAGGGTTCGGCCTATTCGCGCTGCTCGAGCACGTCACCGTCGGGAGCTGGGCTGATGCGGACGGCTCCGGCGTATGAGGGCCGCGAGGCAGCCGACCCTCGACCAGCGGAAGGGCACCCGCGGGGCGGCAATGTTGTCGGGGTTGATGTCACGCCTCAGGTCGCTCGCGTTGCGGCTCACCGGGCTGGCGCTCCTGATTGCAGTCTGGCAGTTCGCCACAGCGGCGCTCGACGTTCCCACGTACCTGCTGCCCCAGCCGGTCGTGCTCGCGTTCGGCCTCGTGCAGGATCAGGCGGTGATTCTCGATGGCCTGCGGCCACTCGCGTTCGAAGCCACCCTTGGGTTCCTGCTCGGCAACGGACTAGGGCTTGCCCTCGCGATCACGGTCGACAGCGTCCGCTGGGCAAGGGGGGCAGTGTACCCGCTCGCCCTCGCCATCCGGAGCGTCCCGATCGTCGCGATCACGCCGCTGATCTCCCTCATCCTGGGGTTTGGCACGCAGACCACCGTCGCGGTCGCGACGCTGATTTCCTTCTTCCCGATGTTCGTGAACATGAGTCGCGGGCTCGTGGCGGTGGACAGGCAGGCGCTCGAGCTGTTCGAGGTTCTCGACGCCGGGACGCTCAAGACATACCGGGCACTCCGTTGGCCGTCCTCCCTGCCGTACCTGTACGCCTCGTTGAAGGTCACTGCCCCCGGTGCCGTCCTCGGGGCGATGATCGCCGAATACATCGCGTCCAACTCGGGCCTCGGCTACATGCTCCAGAGCGCCGCAACGACCTACCAGTATCGGCTGATGTGGGAAGTAACAGTCGTGGCCACCGCGCTCGTGATCGTGATCTTCTTCGCTGTGACCTGGCTGGAGCGGCGGTTGGTTCCCTGGGCAGCGCCCCGATGACGCAGGCGATCGACCCGCCGGTGCATGACCTGCTGGTCCGGGACGGTGCCGTGCTGGCGGCGCCCGGCGCCTCGGCGCCGCTCGCACACCACGACGTGGCGGTCGACGGCACGCGGATCACCGCGGTGGGCCCGACGGGCAGCATCGGAGCCGGGCAGACGGTGGTCAATGCGCGCGGCAAGGCCGTGCTGCCAGGCCTTGTCAACTGCCACAGCCACGCTCCAATGAGCCTCTTCCGGGGCACCGCCGACCCCATGCCGCTGCAGCCGTGGCTGGCCCACAACGCGCCGTACGCCGGACGATTCGACGAGGAGGACGTCTACTGGGGCGCCCTTCTGGCCGCGTGCCAGATGCTTCGCGCCGGTGTCACGACGTTCGCGGACATGTACCACCACCAGGCCCTTGTGATACCCGCGCTCGAGCAGATCGGAATCCGCGCGTTTCTCGCGGAGGGTGTGATGGAGGCCTCCCAGAACCTTTTCATCGGCTCTGTCGAGGATCAACTGGAGCGTGCGGACACCCTCGTTCACCTGGACGCCGCCCTGGCCGGCGGCCGCATCGTCGCGGGGATCGCACCGCACTCGGTCTACACCTGCAGCGGAGGCCTCCTGCGCGAGGTCGCAGAGATGGCCCGTGACGCCGGGTGTCGCGTGCATACGCATGTGTCCGAGACGAGGCGCGAGGTCGAGGAATGCGAGGCTGTTCATGGGCGACGGCCGCCGGGCTACTTGGCGGAGTGCGGCATCTTCGACAATCCGACACTCGCGGCGCATGCCGTGCACCTCGACGCGGAGGACATCGCGTTGCTCGCCGAGCGTGGCGTTGCGGTCGCGCACAACCCGGCGAGCAACCTCAAGCTGCGCTCCGGGTTGGCGCCCGTGCCGGCGCTTCTCGAGGCCGGTGTCCGCGTGGGCCTCGGGACCGACGGCGCCGGCAGCAACGACTCGCTCGACATGTGGCGCGACTGCTACCTCGCCGCGGTGCTGCACCCGTGGGCCGACGAGGTCTCGCCTGCCGCCATGGCCCTGGAGCTCGCGACTGCCGGCGGGGCCGCGGCCCTCGGCATGGACTCCGAGATCGGCGCCATCGCGGTCGGGATGAAGGCTGATCTGGCAGTCATCGACCTCGAGCGTACCAACCTCGTTCCGGCGCTCGACGCGACGCGTGTGCTGGCGTTCGCCGCCCGTGGGGACGAGGTCGACGAGGTGGTCGTCGATGGTCGCGTGGTCGTGATGGAAGGGCGGGTGCTCGGCGTCAACGAAGCAGAAGTCATAGAACAGTGCCGACGGCGCGCGCGGCGCATTTTCGAACAAGGAGCGGTCGCATGAACATCGTGGTCGTGGTCGCGGACACGTTTCGACGGGATCACCTTCCCGCCTACGGCAATTCGACGGTCTATGCACCGCACCTGACCGCCTTTGCAGAGCAGGCGCTCGTGTTCGACGACTGTCGACCCGCCTCGTTCCCCACCGTGCCCGCGCGCGCCGACATCATGACCGGCCGCTACACGTTCGCCTACCAGGACTGGGGTCCGCTCGGCGTGGAGGAGCAGACGCTCGCGCAGACGCTGAGCACGCACGGGTACCTCACCTGCGGCATCGCAGACACGCCTTTCTTCATGCGGAACGGGTACGGGTACGATCGCGGCTTCCACGACTTCCAGTGGATTCGCGGCCAGCGACAGGGTCCCGAGCGCGACGACATCCAGGCGAGCTGGCACGGCGAGGCGGATCGCTTCGCCCCGACCACCTTTCGCGCCGCCTGTGACTGGCTCGAACGGCATCACCGTGAGCAGTTCTTCCTGTACATCGATACGTGGGACCCGCACGAGCCATGGGACCCGCCGGAGTTCTATGTCCGTCGCTACCTGCCGGACTACTCGGGTGCGCAGGTTGCCCCCAGCTACTGGGATTGGAAGGAGAGCGGCCTGACGCAGCGCGACCTGGAGGTGGCGCACGCCTGCTACATGGGCGAGATCTCGATGGTCGACCGCGCCTTCGGAGCGCTCATCGAGCGCCTGAGCTCGCTCGGCATCCTTGACGACACCGCGGTCTTCTTCACGTCGGACCATGGCTACTACTTCGGAGAGCACGGCCTGCTCGGCAAAAGCCTGTTCCGCTGGGCTGGTGACGTGCCCTTCGAGGATGGCTGGATCCAGGGCGTCAAGATGGGCTACATCTACCGTTCCCCGCTCCACAACGAAGTCACGCGGGTGCCGCTGTTCGCCCGCATCCCGGGCGTGCAGCCGCGGCGGATCGCCGGGCTCGTGCAGTTGCCCGATCTCATGCCCACGATCTTGGATCTTGCGGGCATCGAGCCTCCGTCGCGCGTGCTGGCGACCTCGCTCATGCCCCTAGCGCAAGGCAAGGTTCAGTCCGCGCACGCGTTCGTGACGACGTCGGCCGCCCTGCACAACCCGGGCGAGGTGTCACGCATGGTGGACGACCAGGTCCGCGAGATCGTGCAGGGATCGCCCAGCACGATCACCGATGGAGAGTGGGACCTCCTGTACAGCACGAACGATGAACCGATCGAGCTCTACAGGACCCGTGAGGACCCGGGTCACCTCCACAACGTCGTGGCCGACCACAAGGATGTGGCCGAGGCCCTGCACCGGAAGTTCCGCACGTGGCTCGAGGGCGTCGGGACACCCGAATCCGCGCTGGCGGCTCGCGAGCGCCTGCCGCGCCCGTGAACCCGCTCTCCGGCGTCGATTCCGCGCGCGCTGAGACCGGGCAGCCAGGCCGTACCGCGGTGATCGCGGGCAGCGGGGGCGAGCGGGCGCTGCCAGGCTACCGGCAGGAGACGGTCGACACGCCGTACGGGCAGGCGCTCGTGTTCCGGGCCACCGAGGAGGACCCGATATTCCTCTCGCGGCACGGGCCCGAACACGACCTGCCGCCGCATCGCATCAACTACCGTGCGAACATCAGCGCACTGCGACTGCTGGGCGTGGATCGGGTGCTGGCGACGTTCACCGTTGGCTCGCTCGTCGAGGAGGTGGCGCCGGGAGACGTCGTCCTGCCGGACCAGGTGCTCGACTTCTCCAGCGGTCGTGCGGCGACGTTCTTCGAGGGTGGCGAGGCAGGCGTCGAGCATGCCGAGTTCACCGAGCCGTTCTGCAGCAGCCTCCGCGCGGCGCTGGTGCGTGCCGCGGGAGCCGGCGGCCTCGCTGTCCGGCCCGCCGCCACCTATGTGTGCACCAACGGCCCCCGGCTCGAGACAGCGGCAGAGGTCCGCATGTACGCGATGCTGGGGGGCGACGTGGTCGGCATGACCGCCATGCCCGAGGTCGTCCTGGCTCGCGAAGCCGGGCTCCATTACGCGGGCATCGCCGTGAGCGTGAATTGGGCGGCCGGACTGCGCGGATCGGTCGTGCTCGATCGGGTCGCGATCGACTCGGTGCGTTCCACCCTCGTTCCGCTGATGCTCGCGGCGCTTCGGGAGGTCCCAGCCGGGGAATGCTCGTGCGCGCGTTCCGTCGATCAGCGTGGCTGACCGGCTGGCGCGCGGTGTCCGTGCGGGGGCCCGCGGCCCGGGGAAGTCTCCCGGTGCTCCCCGAGCCGGGCGACGAGCATGCGCGCGGACGACCGGAGCATCGGTGTGCGACGCGGCGGCGCGGGCGAAGCCGTGAGCGGGAAAGCGATGCCGGATTCCTCGCGCCGGTCGGGCCGTGCCGTGTCCGGAGTGAGTTCGACGCCACGCCGTGGTCAGCTTCGACTCTCGCACAGCTCGCACTGGGGGGCGTTCGAGGCCGTCATCGGCGATGACCACGTCCTGCACGTCGACCCTCACCCACTGGACCCCGCACCGTCGGCGCTGCTTCGCAACATCCCGAGCGCTCTTTCCACGGGGGCGCGGATTCGTCGCCCCGCCATCCGCAAAGGCTGGCTCAACGACGGACCCGGGCCCGACTCTCGACGCGGAAGCGATCCGTTCGTCGAAGTGAGCTGGAACGAGCTTCTCGACCTGCTCGCTAGCGAGCTGCGTCGCGTGTACGGCCGGTTCGGAGCCAGCTCGGTCTACGGGGGCTCGTACGGCTGGGCCAGCGCGGGTCGCTTCCATCACGCGCAGAGCCAGCTCCACCGCTTCCTC
>JAJYGO010000239.1 GCA_021785115.1 Chloroflexota bacterium
CGCGCCCGGTTGCCCAGGCCGAGGGCTGAGCTCGTGCGCGGATCGCTCGTCAGCCCAGATGAAGCGACCCAGCGCGACCAGGTGCGTCGCTTCCTCGACCTGCTCATCGCCGCCTGCCTGGCCGGCGGCGCGGTGGAAGCCGCCGCGGCCCTCGTCGTCGGCAGTCCCCGGTGGTTGGCGACGGCGCTCCTGCTGGGGGCGCTCGCCGTCTGGCTCGCGGCGTTTGCCCGCCGGGTTGTCGGCCGCGCGCAGGTCGAGTCGGTCGTCCTTCGGGTGGCGGTCGTGCTCGTCGCCGCCGTCGTCGGCATCACGCTCCTCCAGCCGTTCATCGCGCTCGTGACGGCCACCGCGCTGCTGATCCCGATCGCGGCGGCACTGCCGTATCTCGAGACCCGCTCGCTCCGCCGGCTCATGCTCCTCGCCTGGGCGGCGAGCGTCGCGACGGTCGCCGCGGGCTTCCTGCCCGACGCCTCGGCCGCGCCGGCCGCGGTCATGGCGTTCGTGCGGCTGTGGGCTCTTGCCATTGTGATCGGGCTCGTCTTCTTCCTCCTCTACCAATCGAGCGAGCGGCTCAAGGCGTCGAGTCGCGAGTTCCGCCGGCTCTTCGGACTCTCCTCCGACCTCGCCGCGACGACCGACCCAGGGGTCCTGGGCGAGCTCGTCGCCCGGCACCTCGCGCAGGCGACCGGCTTCGAGGAGTGCGTCATCTACGCCCTCGCGCCGGCCACCGGCCGCCTCGCCCCGTTCGGCTCGCACCCAGCCGAACGCGCGCTCGAGACCGACCCGGCGTCGCTGTCGGAGCGGCCGGCCCTTGGGCGCGTCATCCACGACCGCGCACGCATCGTCATCGATGTCGCCGACGCGCAGGCCGACCCGGCCGAACAGGCACGCCTGCGGGCCCTCGGTCGCGAGGTCATGCTCCTCCTGCCGCTGGTCGCCCGATCGGAGCCGGTCGGGGTCGCGGAGTTGACCACCTCGGGCCACCACGCGATCGACGAGCGTCGGCTCGCGCTGGCCCGGACCCTCGCGTTCGAGGCGGCCATGGCGATCGAGAACGGGCGCCTCTACCACGCGCTGCGCCATCTGGCGCTGCATGACCCACTCACCGGCCTCGCCAACCGCAGCCTCTTCTTCGATCGGGCCGAGCACGCCCTAGCCCGCCTCGCGCGGCATGCGGGCGCGATGGTCGCGGTCCTCTTCATTGATCTCGACGACTTCAAGGCGGTGAACGACACGTTTGGCCACGCCCGGGGTGACCGGCTGCTGACGCTTGTCGGGGCGCGACTTCGCGGGGTGCTTCGGCCGGGGGACACGGTAGCCCGCCTCGGAGGCGACGAGTTCGTGCTCCTGCTCGAAGACCTTGCCTCGGACGACGAGGCGCTCGTCGTGGCGCAGCGGGCGATCGACACCCTGGCCGCCCCCTTCGACCTTGCCGGTCAGCCGGTCCGGGTGTCCGCGTCGATCGGGGTAGCACTGTGCACCGCGGACGGCGCGACCGCCGACGAGCTCGTGCGGGAGGCCGACCTCGCGATGTATGCGGCGAAGCAGGCCGGCAAGGGGCGTACGGTGCGCTTCTCCCCCGGCCTGCCCCCGTCTCTCAGGACTGGTGCGGCCCCCGAGGCGATCACCGCCCACCCCAGCGAGCCCGCCGCGCGGGCGGCGGAACGCGGGGCAGCCGATGGTGCCGGGGCAGAGCCGAGAGCATGAGTGGGCCAGACGCGTCCCCCTCGGGACCGACTCCGGCGATCAGGCACGCGCCTGCCCGCTGGCGCTCGCCCGGGGCGGTGGTGTCGGCCCGGCTGGCCTCTCCTGTGCGCTCACCCACCTCGGCATGGAGCCGGCCGGGGTGGGTGAGTCCCCTCCGGAACCCCGGCGCCGGGGCGCCAACTGGGCGGCGCCCACCAGCGCGCGGCCACCGCTGGGCACCCGGCAGGCGTGCCATCGCCGGTGGCGTCCGCGGTCCCGCCCAGGGTAGCGGCCTCGCATGCCTCAACCTCGAGGCGGGCGAAGCATCGGCCACGCGACCGTCGCTCGACGTTCCATCCTCTTCCCCGTCCCACCGTTGGCCCGATGCCCAACGCGGCGAACCGGCCGCACCCGGCCGGGGCTTCGATTCATGCGGATACCGTGGTACAAATGGCTGGCGTCGAGTGGACCTCGGTCCAGGCTCAGACGCCCCGTGGGAGTGGATAGCATCTGGCGCATGAGCATGGCAGGCGCGCTCCCTGGGGGGCCCGGCGCCAGGCCCACGTCCGTCTCGGCCGCCTCCCCCATGATCGAGCGAGTGGAGCGGCGACCGCTTCGCGCGGCCCGGATCGCCGCCATCGACGACGAGTCGGCGAACCTGCGCCTGCTCGGGCGGGCCTTCGAGCAGGCCGGGTACCACCACTTCGAGGGTTTCACGGATCCCGTTCACGCGCTCGACGTGCTCGCCTCGTCCGACCCCGACCTGGTCCTGCTCGACATCGAGATGCAGCCACTCGGCGGATTGGAGGTGTTGGGCACCCTGCGGGCCCGGGCCCTGCCGGACGCCTACCTGCCGATCCTCGTGATGACCGGCGATCAGGACCGCGCCACGCGTCGGCGCGCTCTGGACCTCGGCGCCACCGACTTCCTCACGAAGCCGTTCGATCTCGCTGAGATGCTGCTGCGCTCCCGGAACCTCATCGAGGCACGGCTGCTCCATGCGGCGCTGGCCACCCGCATCGGCACCCTCGGAAGCGAGCTCGAGGAGCACAGACAGGCCCTGGAGTCGGCGACGACGGAGCGCGCGGCCGTGGCGGCCTCGCTCGGTCGGGTCTCCGGCCTCGAGCTGCCCGAGGAGATCGGTGCCGCGCTCTGCGCGGACCTGGCCTCCGTCATCGGCGCGCGGTTCGTCACGCTGCTCGTGTTCGAGACGCACGATCGGGCGGTCGCCTTCGTGGCCCATGGCGCGCGGTCCAGCACCGACGTGGGCTACACGATCCCGGCCGATCGCTCGCGCGAGCTCTGGCAGCGGGCCTCCGTCGGTCCCTGGGTCGAGGCCGAAGTCGCGCCTCCCGAGCGCGGCCGTGACGGCGAGCGGCTCGCGGCCGCCGGCTGGCGCAGCGCCATCTACGCGCCGCTGCGCAGCGGCGAGGAGTTGCTCGGGCTCCTCTCGGTCGGCAGTGCGACCAGGCGCCCGCCCGAGGCGCTGGCGCGCGATCTCCCCTGCGTGGTCCAGTACGCGACAGTGGCCGGCGCCCTCCTCGGGCGGTCACTCGCGCTGCGGCGCCAGGCCGCGGACGCCCGGCGCTCGATCGAATCGATCATCCGGCTGCGGGCGCTCACCCCGGTCTTTCAGCCCATCGTGTCGCTCTCGGAGACCACCCTGGTCGGCCAGGAAGCCCTCACGCGCTTCACCGACGGGACGCGGCCAGACCAGCGGTTCGCCGAGGCGGCGAGCGTGGGGCTCGGCGTCGAGCTGGAAATGGCGGCCATCGAGGCGGCGCGCGGCGCCGCAGAGCGGCTGCCCGTCGACACCTGGCTGAGCCTGAACCTCTCGCCGGCCGTCGTGCTGGCGGGCGCGGGGCTGGCCGATGCGCTGCGACGCTGCCCTCGACCGCTTGTCGTCGAGCTCACCGAGCACGCGCAGGTCGAGGACTACGCGCAGCTCCGCGCGGCGCTGCGGGCGCTGGGGCCGGGCGTCCGCATTGCCGTGGATGACGCGGGAGCCGGCTACGCGAGCATGCAGCACGTGGTCGAGCTGCAGCCGGACTTCGTCAAGCTCGACATCTCGCTCGTGCGCGGCATCGACACGGATCCTGCGCGCCAGGCCCTGGTGGCCGGCATGTGCTTCTTCGCCCAGCGGGCGGGCCTTCGCCTGATCGGCGAGGGGATCGAGTCGGACGGCGAGCTCCGCACGCTGGCCGCCCTGGGGGTGCCGCTGGGACAGGGCTACCTGCTGGGTCGGCCCCGCGCGGTGCCGTCGCGTGAACCATGAGCTCCGGGCGCACCCGAACCGTCGGGTCTGGCGGCTGGCCGGGCTCTGACTCGAGCGCGCGATACGGCGCACCCTCCGCGTGAGGCAGCCGCTCCGGGCCGGAGGGGCCGCCGCTTGCCAACCAGCGTACGATCCACGCGTTCACGCCCGCTCTGCGTCCCCTGACCATGCCGCCTCACGCCTCGTCCACTGACCCGCCGCGCGAGCACCCCGCGCCCCCCCAGGGCGCGACGCTCGCCGCGCGTGCGGCGCGAGCCCTGTCGCCGCCGGCGCTGCTCGCCGCCATCGTCGAGGCGGCCGACGACGCGATCTACGCGGTGACCCTCGACGGCCGCATCACGATCTGGAACGCGGCGGCCGAGCGGCTGTACGGCTACCCCGCGGCCGAGGTCATGGGGACGTCGCTGACCCGTCTGGCGCCGCCGGATCGGCTCGATGAGAGCCGCAGCTTGCTGGCACGCCTGGCGGCGGGCGAGCGGATCGAGCGCCTCGAGACGGTGCGCCTGACCAGGGACGGGCGGCAACTGCCGGTATCGCTCACGATCGCGCCGGCCCGTGACAGGCGAGGCACGCTGGTCGGTGCCTCGGTGGTCGCGCGTGACAGCGATCCGGCCCGCCAGGCGAGGGCGCGGGAGACGGCGCGCCGCGAACTCCTCGAGCTCATGCCGGCGGTCGTCGTCGGGTTTGATGGCGCGCCGCTCATCCGGCTGTGGAACCGCGGTGCCGTCGCCCTGTTCGGATGGGCCGCCGAGGAGATGGTCGGGCAGCCCGGGCCGCCGGAGCTCCGCGCATTGCTCACCGACGAGCCAGTCCGCGCCGAGGTGCCGTTCCCTCGCCGAGATGGCTCGCGCGCCACCGTGCTGGCCACGGCGTTTCCCGTCCGAGACGCCGACGGGAAGCTCCAGGGGCACCTCGTGATGGCGGCCGACATCAGCGAGCTTCGCGCGACCCAGGCGGAGCTGGCCGAGCGCGAGGCGCTCCTCCGCCGGAGCGAGGCGACCTTCCGCCTGCTCTTCGACGCAAACCCGCTGCCCATGTGGGTGTACGACCTCGAGACTCTGCGGTTTCTCGAGGTGAACGACACCGCCGTCCGTCGCTACGGGTACTCCCACGAGGAGTTCCTCGCCCTGCGCATCACCGACATCCGCCCGCTCGAGGATGTGGCGTCGCTCCTTGCCCACACCGGCCGAGCTCGTCCGACGCTCCAGGACTCGGGCCCGTGGCGTCACCGCCTCAAGGACGGGACGCTTATCGATGTCGAGATCACGTCCCACACGCTCAGCTTCGAGGGGCGGCCGGCGGTGATGGTGGTGGCGCAGGATGTCAGCCACCGGCTCGCCGCACAGCGGGCCCTGGGCGAGAGCGAGGCCCGCTTCCGGGCCCTCTTCGAGCAATCCTCGGTGGCGACCATCATGCATCGCGCCGGGGTCATCCTCGCCGCCAACGCCGCCGTGGTGGCGCTGTTCGGGTACCACGACGCCGCCGAGGTGCTCGGCACGTCGGCGTTCGACTACCTCTCGCCGCGCTCGCGCGAGGCCGTCATCGAGCGCGCCGAGCGGCGCACCAGCGAGGACGAACCGCTCTCGTATGAGTCGATCGGCCTCCGGCGCGACGGCACGGAATTCCCGGTGCACCTGCTCGGCGCGTCGCTCGAGTTGGCCGACGGAGCGGCCACGCTGGTGTACCTCACCGATCTCACCGAGCAGCAGCGCGCCCAGGCGGAGCGCGACCGGCTGGCCTCGGCGGTCGAGCAGTCGGTCGACAACATCGTCATGTTCGACCTGGAGAACCGCATCATCTACGTCAATCCCGCCGTCGAACGCAGCACCGGGTTCTCGCGTGCGGAGCTGCTGGGCCAGCCGGCGACGGCGCTGGCCGGCGGCCTGCCCGTGGACCAGGAGTCCGCCATCGCGGAGGCGCGCGCCGCCGGACGCTCGTGGTCGGGCACCGTCACGGGCCGGCGTCGCGACGGCAAGCCCCGCCAGGTCGAGTTCACCATCTCGCCGGTGCGCGACGCCGCCGGGAAGCTGGTGGGGGCGGTGTCCCTCGGTCGCGACATCACCCGCGAGCGGGCCCTCGAGGAGCAGCTCCGCCAGGCGCAGAAGATGGAGGCGGTGGGACGGCTCGCCGGAGGCGTGGCCCACGACTTCAACAACCTGCTCACCATCATCGCCGGCAACACGCAGCTGCTCCTCGAGGAGCTCGGAGCCGGCACCGCCGCGAGAGCAGAGGGCGAGGAGATCGCGAACGCGGCGGATCGCGCGGCCAGCCTGACGCGCCAGCTCCTCGCGTTCTCCCGCAAGCAGGTCCTGGCCCCCGTGATCCTCGAGCTCGGCGCCGTCGTCACGGAACTGGCCCCCCTGGTGCGCCGCCTGGTAGGCGAGGACGTCAGGGTGAGCGTGCACGCCGACGACCCCCACGCGTCCGTCCGTGCCGACCGCTCGCAGATCGAGCAGGTGGTGATGAACCTGGTGGTCAACGCCCGCGACGCCATGCCCCAGGGTGGGCTGCTCACGATCGCCACCAGCACCGTCGAGTTGGACGCGGCCTATGGCGCCGACCACGTCGGGGTGGCCCCGGGCCCGCATGTGCAGCTCACGGTCTCGGACACCGGCGTGGGCATGGACGCCGAGACGCGGAGCCATCTATTCGAGCCCTTCTTCACCACCAAGGAGCTGGGCAAGGGCACCGGGCTCGGCCTCGCCATGGTGGATGGGATCGTGCGCCAGTCGGGCGGCCACATTTGGGTCTACTCTGAGCCCGGCCTGGGCACCACCTTCAAGATCTACTTTCCGCAGGCGTCCGTCGAGGGCGAGATCCGGTCCCACGTTCCAGCGCCGGAGCCGGTCGCGGCCGGCACGCCGACCGTGCTCCTCGTGGAGGATGAGACAGGGGTTCGAGCGCTGGCCCGACGGTTCCTCGCTGCCGCCGGCTATACCGTGCTCGAAGCGGCCGGTCCGGCGGAGGCCCGGGAGTTGATCGCGGCTCACGCGCCCTCGATCGACCTGCTGCTCACGGACATCGTGATGCCCGGCGGCGGAGGGCCCGAGATCGCCCGCGCGCTGGCGACCGCGAACCCGGTGGCCGCGGTCGTCTACATGTCGGGCTATTCGGACGAGACGATCACGCACCACGGTGTGCTCGAGCCGGGCACCGCCCTGCTGCACAAGCCGTTCAGTCGCGAGCGGCTGCTGCAGGCGGTCCGCCTCGGGCTTGCCGCGGGTCGCTCGGCGCAGGGAGCGTGAGCGACCAGGCCTCGCACGGAGACGCCGGCCACGGTGTCCCCATCCGTGAAACCGTCGGCGGTCTGCGAACAGGCGCGTCACCCACCGCCCCCCGCTCGGTCACCGCGGGATAGCGCCGAGTGCCAACACGACCACGTGCTGGAGCGGTCGCGGCAGGCCTCTCGGTGAGCAGGAGAACGGGCCGGCCGAGGGGTCACCGTCGCGGGCCCGCCCGTGGGAGCGCCGCGATGCGCCGCACGCACGTTGACGAATAGCGCTTGACAGCGCATCGTGCATCAGTCGCCGCAACGATGCGGTCCCAGGGGAGCACGAATGGTGGCCGTCCGTTGCAGTCACCCGTGATCCTGGCGGCGGCACGCGTCGGTGCCCCGTCGTGGCGCCGTCGGGCGCGGGCATGCACGCGCGCGCTGCGTTACGACGTGCATCTCCTCCTGACCGTATCGCTCGCCGCCCTGGCCCTGGTGGTCGAGCTGGCGGAAGGGGACATGGGCGAATCGGTCACCGTGCTCGCGGCAGCGGTGGCGTTGGTCGCCCTGCAGGTCCTCGCGCGCGGCGCGGCGCGCTGCCGCCTGCTGGCGGGGCGACCAGCCGCGATCGACACGCTCCGTTTCGCGCTCACCCTCGCCTTTGTGACGGTCATTGTCCAGACGGCCGGGAACGGCGGTGACCTGCGACTGGCCCCGCTGTACATCCCGGTCGTGGCGATGGCCGCCGGCATCGGGTCGGGGGGCGTGGTGGTCATCGCCCCCCTGGCCCTCCTCGGGCTGCTGGCGCCCGAGGCCCTGCGCTCGTCCGGGCGGCTCGATGAAGCGGTGCTCCGGGCGATCGCGCTGAGCGGGGTGACCCTCATCGTCGCCATCGGGTACTGGCGCGCCGCCGCGGCGGACCGGCGGCGCGCGCGGCAGATGCGCAGTCTCGAGGCAGTCAGCCGCCAGCTGGCCGAGGCTGGTCCGACCCCCGACGTCCTCAGCGCGGTCATGGCCGTGCTGGCTGATCGGTTCGGCTCCCGGTACGTGTCGCTCCATGTCATCCAGGACGATGGGATCGCGCGGCTGGCGGCGCAGCGGGGCTACGCAACGACCCTCGACATCGACGCCACGCGGGGCGTCGTCGGCCGCGCGATACGGACGCAGCAGCCAGCCTTCGTCCCCGATGTGCGGGCGGATCCCGACTACGTGAGTGCCGACCCCGCCGTCGGCAGCGAGATCTGCGTTCCCCTGCTCGCCCGCGGCGCGCTGCTCGGCATCCTCAACGTGGAGTCGGTCGTGGCGCGGCCGCT
>JAJYGO010000200.1 GCA_021785115.1 Chloroflexota bacterium
CCGGAGTACGGTGACGGTGTTCCCGCGCGGGTCTGGATCCCCGATCCGCGTCACGGCGCGCCGCGGCGATGCTCGGAAGCGCCACGGCGGGGAGAGGGCCGACGTGCCGTGCCATACGGGCGCATTCTAGCCACGTGCCCGGTCGCGTTTCGCGCGCCTCGGCGGCGTCGGGTGGCGGAGGCGGGGCCGCGCGACCGGGTGGCGGAGGCAGGGCCGCGCGACCGGACGGCAGCGGACCGGACCGGGCAGCGGGACGGCCCCGCGGAACGGGGACGCGGACGGACGGTTGCTCGCGCGCCTCGCTCGCGCACCTCGCGGCGGCCCTCGGGCTATCCTGCTCCGGCCGGGCGAACGGACCCGACGGGTGCACGGAGGCTGCCGCTCGTGAAGCTCCAGGAATTCCATGCGCGCGAACTCCTCGCCGCGGCAGGGCTCCCGGTTCCCCCCGGGCGAGTCGCCACGACGCCGGCGGAGGCCGCCGGGGTCGCCCGCGAGCTGATCTCGGACGGGGCGAGCGGGGTGGTCGTCAAGGCGCAGGTCCTGGTGGGCGGCCGCGGCAAGGCCGGCGGCGTCAAGCTCGCATCGACCCCCGAGGACGCCGAGCGCGTCGCGGACGAGATCCTGGGCATGTCGATCAAGGGCATCACGGTCCGGAAGGTGCTCGTCGCGCCCGCGTCCGACATCCGTCACGAGTACTACCTGGGCGCCGTCCTCGACCGGACCGCACAGCGCATCCTCGTCATGGGATCCGCGGAAGGTGGCGTGGAGATCGAACAGATCGCGAAGGAGAAGCCCGAGGCGATCGTCCGCGTGCACGCCCACCCGCACCTCGGGCTCCTGGACTTCCAGGCCCGCGAGGTCGCCCTCGCCCTCGGGCTGACGGGACCGTACCTGGCCGATGCGGTCGCGATCGCGAAGGGCCTGGTCCGCGTGATGGTCGAGAACGACGCGGACCTGGTCGAGGTCAACCCGCTGGCGATCGTCCGCGAGCGGACGACCGACGGCTCCGAACGCGACCGGCTCGTCTGCCTCGACGCCAAGATCACGCTCGACGATTCGGCGCTCCCCCGCCATCCGGACCTCGAGGCGCGGCGCGACCTCGACGAGGAGGACGCGGCCGACACCGAGGCGCGCGAACAGGAGATCAACTTCATCCACCTCGACGGGACCATCGGGTGCGTGGTGAACGGCGCCGGCCTCGCGATGACGACGATGGACCTCGTCAAGCGGGCGGGTGGCGAGCCCGCGAACTTCCTCGACATCGGCGGCGGCGCGCGCGCGGACACCGTGGCGGCGGCGATGAGGCTGATCCTGGCGGACCCGCGGGTCGAGGCGATCCTCGTGAACATCTTCGGCGGGATCACGCGCGGCGACGAGGTTGCGCGCGGGCTCGTCGAGGCCAGGTCGCGACAGTCGCGCGACGTCCCCATGGTCGTCCGCATCGTCGGCACGAACGCGACTGAGGCACAGTCGATCCTGCGCGACGCGTCGTTCCGGACCGCTGACAGCCTGGAGGAGGCCGCGGCAGACGCCGTGGCGGTCGCGAAGGCGGCCCGGGGCGGAGGCGGCGGTGCGGCGGCCGGAGGCAGGGTCGCCGGCGGCACGGGGTCGATGACGGAAGGAGCCGCGCGATGAGCATCCTGGTCGGCCGCGACACCCGGCTCGTCGTGCAGGGGATCACCGGTCGCGAGGGCGAGTTCCACTCCAGGCAGATGCAGGCGTACGGCACGCAGGTCGTGGCGGGCACGCGGTTCGGCAAGGGCGGGCAGCGGGCGCTCGAGGGGACCGTCCCGGTGTTCGACACGGTCCGCGAGGCCGTCGCCGAGACGGGCGCGAACACGAGCGTGATCTACGTTCCGGCGCCATCCGCTCCGGACGCGATCCTGGAGGCCGTCGACGCCGGGATCGCGCTGGTCGTCTGCATCACGGAGCGGATCCCGGCCCTCGACATGCTGCGGGTCATGCCCGTCGTGCGCGAGGCCGGGGCGCGCCTCATCGGTCCGAACTGTCCCGGCCTCACATCCCCGGGGCGCGCGAAGGTCGGGATCATCCCGGGCTCGATCCACCTCGAGGGCTCGACGGGCGTCGTGAGCCGGTCCGGCACGCTGACGTACGAGGTCGTGCAGGCGCTGACGGACGCCGGGATCGGCCAGTCGACGTGCGTCGGGATCGGCGGCGACCCGATCGTCGGCACGACGCATCTCGATGTCCTCAAGCTGTTCGCCGAGGATCCCGAGACGAACGCGGTCGTGCTGATCGGCGAGATCGGCGGCAGCGCCGAGGAGGAGGCGGCGGCGTGGGCCGCCGATCACCTGAAGGGCGTGCCGAAGGCGGCGTTCATCGCCGGCCGGACCGCGCCCGAGGGCAAGCGCATGGGTCACGCCGGTGCCATCATCAGCGGCGGGTCCGGGACCGCGGCCGCGAAGGTCGCGGCGCTCGAGGCCGCGGGGTTCCGGGTCGCGGAGACGCCGGGCCAGATCGCGGATCTCCTCAGGGAGCAGGGCGCGGAGCCGGCGGCGCGCGGAGAGGTGCCGGCCGGAGCTCAGTAGCGGCGGGCAGCCTTCACTTCGAGGCGGCGATGCCCGCTGCCGAGCCCGTTCAGTAGCCGAGCGCCACCCAGGCCGGCCCGCCCGGCGCCTCGATCAGTTCGACGAGCACGCCGTGGCAGCTCCGGGGGTGCAGGAACGCGACCGGTCCCTCGGCGCCGCGCCGCGCGGCGTGGTCGATGAGCTCGACGCCCGCCGATTCCATGCTCGCGAGCGCCGCTGCGATGTCCGGCACCTCGAAGCACACGTGGTGGAACCCCTCGCCCCGGCTCTCGAGGAAGCGCGCGACGCCGGTCGCCGGATCGACCGGCTCGACCAGCTCGACGCGGCTCGGCCCGACGGGCAGGAACGCGATCCGGACGCCGTCGGACGGGATCGGCACGATCGAGTCGAGGTCGAGCCCGAGCGTGTCGTGGTAGAAGCGCACGGCATCGTCCATGTTGCGCACGACCACCGCGACATGGTGGATCGCGCCGAGAGCGTGGCGCTCGGCAAGGTCGTCCGGGGTCATCCGCTCTCCTCTGGACCGTGATCGACTCTAGACCGTGACCGACTCGCGGTGCTCGCCCCACACTGCGCGCAGCGCATCGCTCATCTCGCCGAGCGTCGCGCCGCCGTGGACGGCCTCGATGAGCGCGGGCATCACGTTCTCGTCGCCCGCGGCCGCGGTCCGGACGTGCTCCATCGCGCGACCCCATGCTCGTGCGTCGCGCTCGGCACGCACGCGCCGGACCCGCTCGACCTGGCGCCCCTCCTCCCCCGGGTCGATACGCTGGATCGGCGGCGCGGGGACGGGCTCGTCGACGAACCGGTTGACCCCGACGACGATCTCCTCGCCCGCCTCGACGGCGCGCTGGCGCCGGTAAGCCGACTCCTGGATCTGGCGCTGCTGGTACCCCGCCTCGATCGCCGCCAGCGCGCCGCCCAGGGCGCCGATCTCGTCGAGGTACGCCTGCGCGGCACGCTCGAGCTCGTCGGTCAGCGACTCGACGAAGTAGCTCCCGGCGAGCGGGTCGGGCGTCTCGGTCACGCCGGCCTCGTGGGCCAGGATCTGCTGCGTGCGCAGGGCAAGCCGGGCCGACTCCTCGGTCGGCAGGGCGAGCGCCTCGTCGCGCGCGTTCGTGTGGAGGCTCTGCGTCCCGCCGAGCACCGCGGCGAGGGCCTGCAGCGTCGTCCGGACGACGTTGTTCTCTATCGCCTGGGCGGTCAGCGAGCTCCCCGCCGTCTGCGTGTGGAAGCGGCACATCTGGGAGCGCGGGTTGCGGGCCCCGAAGCGGTCTCGCATGATCCGGGCCCACATCCGGCGCGCCGCCCGGAACTTGGCGACCTCCTCGAACAGCTCGCTCCACGCCGCGAAGAAGAACGACAGGCGGCCGGCGAAGCGGTCGACGTCGAGGCCACGGCGCTGCGCGGCCTCCACGTACGCAATCCCGTCGGCGAGCGTGAACGCCAGCTCCTGGGCGGCAGTGGCACCCGCCTCCCGCATGTGGTAGCCGCTGATCGAGATCGTGTTCCATTTTGGCAGCTCGGCCGCACAAAATTCGAAGACGTCAGTGACCAGCCGCATCGACGGGCGCGGCGGGTAGATGTACGTACCCCGGGCGATGTACTCCTTCAGGATGTCGTTCTGGACCGTGCCGCTCACAGCCGCCCGCGGCACGCCCTGGCGCTCGGCGGCCGCGACGTAGAAGGCGAGCAGGATCGGCGCCGTCGCGTTGATCGTCATCGACGTCGAGACGCGGTCGAGCGGGATGCCGCCCAGCAGGAGCTCCATGTCGGCGAGCGAGCTGATCGGTACGCCGACCCGCCCGACCTCGCCCTCGGCCCACGCGGCGTCCGAGTCGTAGCCCATCTGGGTGGGCAGGTCGAAGGCAACCGAGAGGCCCGTCTGGCCCTGCTCCAACAGGTAGCGGAAGCGGCGGTTCGTCTGCTCGGCGCTCGCGAAGCCGGCATACTGGCGCATCGTCCACAGGCGACCGCGGTACATCGTCGGCTGCACCCCCCGCGTGAAGGGGTATTCGCCGGGACGGCCCAGGTCGCGATCCTCGTCGAGCGCGGCGATATCGCCGGGCACGTACACGTCGGCGATCGGGATGCCCGAGGAGGTCACGAACATCTCGCGCCGCTCCGGGTGCTCGGCGACCGCACGGGCGCGCGTCGTCTCGCGCCAGTGCTCGCGCTCCTCGAGGCTCCGCTCGGTGGCGCTCCGGCCGAGCCTTTCGCTCTCCGAGGCGGGTGCGCTCGCCCCCGTCTCCACCCCGGCGCGCGCCTCCGGTGTCATCCGATCACCACCAGCTCGTCTCCCTGCTCGACGCGGACGCCCGGCTCGACGCCAACCCGCTCGATGGTACCCGCGGCGGGAGCGAGGATTTCGTTCTCCATCTTCATCGCTTCCAGCGAGCAGAGACGGGCCCCGGCCTCGACCTCGTCGCCGGCCGCGACGAAGACCCTGGCGATCCGGCCCGGCAGCGGCGCGCGGACGACGCGCGGCCCTGACACGGACGCCCCCGCGGTCCGGCGCGCGCGCTCGCGGAGGGCCGCTCGTCGCGCCGGCTCCAGCGTGACCTCGAAGCGCCACCCGTCGATCACGACCTCCACGCGGCCGACGCCCGGCGACTGTCCGCGCGACGGCGGCACGGGCAGCACGAGGCCGGGCCGTGCGCGAGACTCCTCGTGCACGCCACCCGGGTCCGGGTCCGGATCGGCGGCAGCCATGTTGGCGCCGAGCTCGGGATGCGGCGTGTCGGGCGCGGTGGGTTCGACGTCGACGACGACCGGCGGGTCGGTTTCGACGGTCGCGCGGATGGCATCTGGTCCGGGCAGGTCGCGTGGCGGGATCGTTCCCGAACCGCCGTCCGCGAACGCCGACGCGCGTGTGACCGTACCGTCGCCGGGCTCGTCCGGACGGACGGGCTTCATCGGTTCCATGTGGTGTTCCCGTTCACCCCGTCACCGTCCCCACGGCCGCGTCGCATCGCGGCGACCGGCCTGCCGCCAGGACATCGCTGCCGCGGGCCCCTCCCCTCCGTCACCACGGCCCGTCGCTGCCCCCGAGAGCGACCCCGATCCAGCAGCGGCACTCCCTGCCGCGAGCGCCGCCCACCTGGCGCTGGTGCCATCGTCCGATGGCCGCCCGGCCCTGGGCGAACCGGGCTCCGCCAACGCGCCGGAACGCGCCGTCCCCGCCATCGCCCAGGCCGCAGCCGCCCGAGCCGCCCGCTGCGCCGCCTCCCCGCGAAGCGGGCGCGGATCCCACCGCTCCGCGACGAACGACGTCGACAGCCGCGCCTCGGCGAACGCCGGGTCGGCCGCGAGCCACCCGTGGAACGGCATCGTCGTCTGGATGCCGCCGATCTCGAATTCGCCGAGCGCCCGCCGCAGGCGCGCGAGCGCGGCGGGGCGGTCGGTGGCGACGACGAGCAGCTTCGCGAGCAGCGGGTCGTAGTGCGTCGCGACCGTGTCGCCCTCTCCGACGCCGGCGTCGACTCGTACTCCCGGGCCCCCCGGCTCGCGCCACCGGCTGATCGTCCCCGACGTGGGCAGGAACGAGTTCGCCGGATCCTCCGCGCTGACGCGGACCTCGATCGCGTGAGCTCGTGGCGACGCCGCGCGCGCCGCCGCCTCCCGGACCTCCGACGACAGAGGCCGCCCTTCGGCGATCCGAAGCTGCTCGTGGACGATGTCGACTCCGGCCACCAGCTCCGTCACGCCATGCTCCACCTGGAGCCGGGTATTGACCTCGAGGAACCATGTGCTGCCGTCAGGTGCGAGCAGGAACTCCGCGGTCGCGGCGTTGCGGAGGCCGAACGCACGCGCCACGGCCACCCCCAACCCATGGAGCCGGCGTCGCGCATCCTCGCCCAGCCCGGGCGCCGGCGCCTCCTCGACGAGCTTCTGATGCCGCCGTTGCACCGAGCAGTCGCGCTCGCCCAGCGCGACGATCGTCCCATCCACGTCGCCGAGGAGCTGCACCTCGACGTGCCGCGCCCCCTCGACGTAGCGCTCGAGGTACACCGCGCCGTCACCGAAGGCCGCCTCCGCCTCTCGCGACGCGGCAACCAGCGCGGCGGCAAGATCCTCCGGCCGATCGACCCGGCGCATCCCGCGGCCGCCACCCCCGGCGGACGCCTTGACCATCAGCGGCCATCCGACTCCCTCGGCGACGTCCAGGACGGACGCCGCGGACTCGAGGCTGCTGACCGGAGCAGGCTCCAGCGTGCCGGGCACGATCGGAACCCCGACTTCGCGCGCGGCGCGCCGGGCCGCGAGCTTGTCGCCGAGCCCGGCCAACGTCTCGGAGGCAGGGCCCACGAACGTGATCCCGGCGGCCTCGCAGGCGGCGGCGAACGGGGCCCGCTCCGACAGGAAGCCGTAGCCGGGGTGGATGGCGTCCGCACCGGATCGACGGGCAGCCTCGAGCACGGCGTCGGCACGCAGGTAGCTCTCGGTGGCGGGCGGTGGGCCGAGCCGCACGGCCATGTCGGCCGCCCGGACGTGCCGGGCGTGCAGGTCCGCGTCGCTGTACACGGCGACGGACTCGAGCCCCATCTCGCGGCACGCGCGGATGATCCTGAGGGCGATCTCGCCGCGGTTCGCGACGAGGACGCGCCGGAGCGGTCGGGTCACGACGGTCACCTGTCGGCGGCCGTATGACCGGCGGTGCTGTCCGCAGCCCCGTCCTGTCTTTGCGCAAAGACAGGGACACCGAGCGCCACCGCGGCGGACGCGAGTCGCTCCCCGGCCATCCTCAGCGTCTCGGGACGCTTGGGGAACGCCAGCCGGACGAGAGACCGGCCGGCGCCCGGCGTCAGGTACAGCGCGGCGCCGGGAACCAGAGCGACGCGGGCCTCGCGGATCAACCAGCCGACGAGCTCCGTCGAGTCCTGGACGCCGAGCGCCCTCATGTGCGGCGAGACGTCGCCGAGGAGGTAGTACGCCCCCTGTGGCGGGGTGGTGTCGATCCCCGCCGAGGCGAAGATCGCGAGCGCGGCATCGCGCCTCGAGCGGTAGTCCTCGCGCGTCCTGTCGTAGTAGTCGGCGCCGAGGCGAAGCGCCGTCACGCCGGCGGCCTGGAACGGGGCCGGCGCGGCGATCGTCATGAAGTCGTGCACCTTCCGGATCGCATCGGTCAGCGGCGGAGACGCGATCGCCCATCCAACACGCCAGCCCGTCACCGCGTACGACTTCGACATCGCGCTGACCGTGACCGTCCGGTCGCTCATGCCCGGCAGGCGCGCAAGAAACCGATGCTGGCCCTGGTAAACGATGTGCTCGTAGATCTCGTCCGTCAGCGCGATCAGGTCTCGCTCGCGGCAGACGCGCGCGATCGTTTCCAGCTCGCCGGCCGTGAACACGCGACCGGTCGGGTTGTGAGGGTTGGTGACGATGATCGCTCGTGTCCTCGGCGTGATCCGCCGCGCGAGGTCGTCGGGGTCGAACGTCCACTCGGGCGCGCGGAGAGGCACCGGCACGACGTGCGCTCCCGCGAGCATCGCGGCCGGCGCGTACGACTCGTGGAGCGGCTCGAACACGAGGATCTCGTCGCCGTCGTCGATGAGCGCGAGGATCGCGGCCGTGATCGTTTCCGTCGCACCACACGCCACGGTCACCTCGGCGTCGGCGTCGATCCCCGGCCAGCCCCGGGCGGCGTACTGGTCGGCGATGGCGCGGCGGAACTCCGGCATTCCCCACGTCACCGCGTACTGGTTCACGTCGTTCCGGATCGCGGCGACCGCCGCCTCCTTGACCTCGTCGGGTGCGGGAAAGTCCGGGAAGCCCTGCGACAGGTTCACCGCGTCGTAGCGGGCGGCGAGACGGGTCATCTCCCTGATCACGGATTCGCCGAAGCCGTCCAGCCGCCGTGCCGCGGCGCGGCGGCGTACCGCGCCAGGCCGCCGCATGGAGCTGGGTCCCTGGGAGCCGGGTCCCTGGG
>JAJYGO010000156.1 GCA_021785115.1 Chloroflexota bacterium
GACCCTGGTCGCCGTGGGCAGCGAGCCGGTCTTCGCCGGGCTCCTCGGCTGGGCGGCGCTGCGGCACCGGCCGACGCCGGCCTGGCTGCTCGCCACGGCCATCGCCGTGGCCGGCCTGGCGCTGCGCTCGGCGGACCGGCTCGGCGGCGGCGAGCCGGTGGGCCTCGCCCTCGCCCTGGGCGCGGGGCTGTGCAGCGCCTGCTACACCGTGGCGGCGAAGCACCAGCTCGACCGCGGCGCCACGGCCATCGAGGTGCCGGCCGCGAGCTTCGTCCTGGGCGGGGCGCTCCTGATCCCGCTCCTCCTCGGCCAGCCCCTGGGGTGGGTGGGGACACCGAACGGCCTGGCCCTGGTGCTGTACCTCGGTGTCGCCACGATGGCGGTGGCGAATGTGCTCCTGGCGCGGGGCATCCACGGCCTCCCGCCCGGCCCGGCCGCCACGCTGATGCTGACCGACCCCGTGGTCGCCACCGTGCTGGGCGTGGCGGTGCTGGGCGAGGCCCTCACTGCGGCGGCGGCGGCCGGCGTCGCCCTGGTCCTGCTGGGCCTCGTCCTGCAGGGCTTGGCGGTGGCGCGCTCCACGCCGGAGGATCTTGAGCCCGCCCCGGTCCTGTAGCGCCGCCGCGGCACGGTCCGGTTGTTCGTGATCGAATGGAGGGAGCCGCGCTGCAAGGCGCAACCTGCATGACCTGGAGACCGAGACCGTGATCGTGTGCGTGCCTGTGACCCCCGACGGCCAGGTGGATTCGAGCTGGGGCCGCGCTCCCCGCGTGGCCGTCGCGCAGGTGGAGAACGGGCGGATCACGGCGTGGGAGGAGCATCCAGTGGCCTGGGACGCGCTGCACGACGTGGGCACCGAGGGGGGCCACCACGCCCGGGTGGCGACGTTCCTCAAGGAGCACGGCGTGGAGGTCGTGGTGGCCGGCCACATGGGCCCGCCGATGGTGCAGATGCTGGGCAAGATGCGGATCCTGGCCCGGCTGGGTGCCCGCGGGGACGCGCGGACGGCCGTCGAGGCTGCCGGACGCCTGGACGGGTAGGCGCGAGGCCCCGCACCCGCAGGGCGGGGGATCGCCAGCCAGGACAGCGGGTCCGCCCCCGTCCGCGTCGCCTAGGGTGTGGCGCATGGAGCCGCCCGTCGTCACGCCGGCCGAGGCCGGGTTCGTGATGCCGCCCGCATGGGCGCCTCATGCCGCCACGCTGATGGCATGGCCGTGCCGGACCGCCCTCTGGGGCGGCCTGCTCGACCAGGCCAAGGACGATTACGCGGCGGTCGCTCGCGCCGTCGCCCGGTTCGAGCCGGTCCTCATGGCCTGCCCGCCCGGCACCGCCGGTGAGGTCCGCACTCGTGTCGGCGCCACCGAGCATGGCGTGGAGCCGCTCGAGCTGCCGCTCGACGACTCGTGGGTGCGCGACAGCGGACCCGTGTGCGTCGTGGGCCGCGACGGGCGCGTGGCGGCCGTGCAGTTCAGGTTCAACGCCTGGGGCGACCGCTGGCACCCCTACGCGGACGACGCCAGGCTCCCCGAGCGCGTGGCCGCGCACCTCGGGATGCGCCTGTTCCGGGCGCCCATGGTGCTGGAGGGCGGCTCCGTCGAGGTCGATGGCGACGGAACCCTGCTCACCACCGAGCAGTGCCTGCTCAACGCCAACCGCAACCCGGGCATGGGCCGCGAGCAGATCGAGGCCACGCTTCGGGCGTACCTCGGGGTCGAGCGGGTCGTCTGGCTGCCGTACGGCCACGAGACCGACAGCGGCCCCGAGGGCACCGACGGGCACGTGGACGCCGTGGCCGCCTTCACCGCGCCCGGCCGCGTCCTGCTCGACGTCCGCGAGGACCCGGCCTCGCCGGAGTACCGCAGCGGCCGCGCCAACCTGGCGGCGCTTCGAGCGGCTCGCGATGCGCGCGGCCGCGGATTCGAGATCCGAGCGCTCGACCCCGGGCCGTTCGCTGGCGTGCCGTACGCCAACCACTATCTGGTCAACGGCGGCGTCATCGTCCCGCTGAGCGGCGATCCCGAGGCCGACAGCCTCGCCCTGCGCGTGATCGGCGAGGCCCACGGCGGCCGCGAGGCGGTGGGCGTCCCCGGCCGGGTGCTCATCGCGGGCGGCGGCGGACCGCACTGCATCACCCAGCCCATCCCGGCCGGCCCGGTCGCCTCGCCCTGAAGGCCGCCGCAGGCGCGGGGTCGTGTCGGCTGGATGACACCGGTGGGGTCGGGTGGGGGCTATCCATCCGACCCCTGAGGATCCAAGATTGCGTAACCCGGAGCGGAAGAGACGAAGGACAGGGAGATCACGATGAAGACCACCAAGGGCGATCTCGGGCCGGACGGCATGCGCATGAGCCTGGGCGCCCAGCCCGACGGGATGATCGGGCGGGCCGCCGAGGAGGACGACGTCGAGGGCCACTCGGCCACCCTGCGGGCCGAGGGGATCAAGAGCCTGGGCGCCCAGCCCGACGGGATGATCGGGCGGGCCGCCGAGGAGGACGACGTCGAGGGCCACTCGACGCTCCTGAACCCCACGATCACCCGTGACGTCATGAAGGCGCGCAACGCCGACATCGAGCGCTCCGTGCGCGCCAAGCAGAACGAGTCGGAGGCGAAGCGGATCTTCCGCCGCTGACCCCCGCCGCCGCACCTGAGGCCGGCCCCTCCGCGGGCCGGCCTCTTCGATTCGCTGCCGGGTCGGCCGCACGCCTGACATGCGCCGTGTGTAGGATCGGGGCTCAAGGTCACGACCGTCCACGCGGAGCCCCGTCGAGAGATGACCGGCCAATCAGCGAGCGCCGCCTTCGCGATCGAGGCCCTGGGCCGGAGCACCCTGTTCGCCCGGGTCGGCCCCGACGCGCTGGCCGCCTGCGCCGCGAGCCTGCACGTCCGCCGCTACCGGCGCGGCGACACGATCTTCCACCAGGGCGACCCGGGCGCGTCCCTGTACATCATCGAGTCGGGATCGGTGAAGATCGTCCTGCCCTCCCCGGATGGCGAGGAGGGGGCGATCATCGCGACGCTGGGCCGCGGCGACTTCTTCGGCGAGCTCGCGCTGCTGGACGGTGCGCCGCACTCGGCGACCGCCGTGGCCGGTGAGCCGGTCAACGCCCTCGTGCTGCGGAAGGCCGACTTCGAGGCGCTGCTCGAGTCGCAGCCGGGCATCCGCCAGGCGATGATCGCGGGGCTGGTGGCGGAGCTGCGGCGGCTGACCAACCACGTCGAGGACCTGCACTTCCTGGACCTCCCGGGCCGGCTGGCCCGCCAGATCGTGCGGCTGGCGCGCGACGCGCACCCGGGCGTGTCCCGCGACGTCCGCCTCGAGTGGCGGTACACGCAGTCGGAGCTGGGCGCGATGATCGGCGGGACGCGCCAGACGGTGAACCGCCTGATGGCCGACCTGACGGCCCGGGGGCTGATCCGGATCGAGGGCGAGGAGCTGGTCATCCCCGACCTCGACGCGCTGTCCGGCGCGGCGATCCGATGACCCGCGAGGAGCGCCTGCTCCGGGCGGTCGGGCTGAGGGCGGAGGCGGCCCGCCGACTCGAGGGCAGCGGCGCAGGCGCCGTGCTCCGGTCTGTGGTGGAGGCGACCGTGGCGCTGTTCGACGCCGAGGCGGCCTCGATCGCGCTCTACGACCCGTCGGCTGGGCGCCTCGTGTTCGAGGTCGCCGCGGGCGAGCAGGGCCAGGGTGTCGTCGGGCTGTCGATCGCGCCCGACCAGGGCATCGCCGGCTACGTGTTCACCACGGGCCAGGCCCTCGCGGTCGCCGACGTGCAGCACGACGCCCGCTTCGGGCGGAGCGTGGCCGAGCGGACCGGCTACGTCCCGAGGTCGATCGTGGCGGTCCCGCTGCTCGACGACCAGGGCGGGATCGGCGTGCTCCAGGTGCTCGACAAGCGGAGCGCCGCGGCATTCTCGCTGCGGGACGTCGAGCTCGCCGGCGTGTTCGCCCGACAGGCTTCGGTGGCCATCCGCGCCAGCCGGGTGGAGCGCGACACGTCGGCCCTCCTGGCGTCCGTCCTGCGGCGGCTGGCCGAGGCGGACGCGTCCGCGCCTGACGGTGGCGCCCCGCGCGACGAAGGGTCGGGCAGGGCCGAGGCGGAGGAGGAGGACCAGGAGGCCCTCGACGCGCTCGTCACCCGGGCGACGGCGGACCTGGGGGAGGACGAGACGGGACTGTGGCGGCTCGCCGACCAGGTCGCGCGCCTGCGGGACGCCGACCCCGCCTCGGTCGGGCTGCTGGCGGACCTGCTCGGGGTCCTGGTCGCGCGCACCGAGCAGGATCGACGGCGGCGGAGTGGTCGGCAGGGCGGCGACCGCCTCGGCGGCGCGGCCACATGACCGATCCGGTCCTGCCGGCCTGGAGCGAGCCGTTCGTCGAGGGACGTCGCGGCGACCTGGACCGGGCACGGCCGATCGGGGCGGTGGACCGCGACTACGCCTTCGGCGGCAGCGACGGCGCCGGCGTGACGGTCGCCATCGTCGATTCGGGCGTGGACGGCACGCACCCGGCCGTGGGCGGCCGGCTCGTCGCCAGCGTCAAGGTGGAGATGTCCGAGGACGGGCCGGGCGTGGTCGACGACCCCGAGCGCCTCGACGTGGTGGGCCACGGCACCGCCTGCGCCGGCATCATCCACGCGCTCGCCCCGGCCGCGGACCTGGTGTCCGTCCGCGTGCTGGGCCCCGACAACCGGGGCAAGGGAGCGGTGTTCGCGGCCGGCCTCGAGTGGGCGATCGAGCGCGGCGCGTCGGTGGTGAACCTCTCGCTGTCCTCGCGCAGCGAGGCGCTGGCCGGCGTGTTCCACGAACTCGCGGACCGCGCCTACTTCGCGAACGTGCTGCTGGTCTGCGCCGCCAACAACGTGCCCGGCCCGAGCTACCCGTCCCTGTTCGCCTCCGTGGTGTCCGTCGCCGCGCACGACGTCCCGGACTCGTGGACGTGGTTCTACAACCCTCGCCCTCCGGTCGAGTTCGGGGCCCGCGGGGTGGAGGTCGAGGTGCCCTGGCGGGACGGCGGCTGGATGGTCGCCACCGGCAACAGCTTCGCGGCCCCGCACATCGCCGGGCTGGCGGCCCTGATCCGCGCCAAGCACCCCTCGGCGAGCCCGTTCGAGGTCAAGGCGATGCTGGCGGCCACGGCCGACCGCTGAGCCGCGCCGCCGGCACGGGCCGGCGGCGACGCGTCACGCGAACGGGCAGCCCGCCCGGAGCGTCAGCGCAGCAGGTCGGCCGGCGTGCTGAACGACCGGAGGGCCGCCATGTAGTTGGCCCGCTCGAACAGCGACGGGTCCGAGACGCTGGCCGCCGACGCGGAGCCGCGCAGCTGGTCCACGGAGTCGTACTCGCGCTCCTCCAGCCAGCCCGCCAGGCCGTCCACGAGCGACCGCACGTGCCCGACGCCGTGCTGGAGCACCGCAGACGTCGTCATCGCCACGTCGGCGCCGACGAGCAGGGCCTTGACGGCGTCCACGGCGGTGTGGATCCCGGACGTCGCCGCCAGGGACACGCCGAGCCCGAGCTGCGGGCGCAGGAGCGCGATCCAGCGCATCGGCAGCCGGAGCTCGGCCGAGGTGGACAGCGACACCTTGTTGACGATGTCGAGCGACTCCAGGTCCAGGTCCGGCTGGTAGAAGCGGTTGAACAGCACGAGGCCGTCGGCGCCCGCGTCCACCGCCGCCGCGGCGAAGTTGGCCAGCGCCGAGTAGTACGGGCTCAGCTTGACCGCGAGCGGGATGGTCACGGCGGCCCGCACGGCCGCGATCAGCTCGAGGTCTCGGGCCTCGCGATCGGCGGCGGCCGTCGCCGGGTCGGCGACCACGTGGTACAGGTTCAGCTCGAGGGCGTCGGCGCCGCTGTCCTGCATCAGGCGGGCGTAGCGCACCCAGCCGCCCATCGTGGACGCGTTGAGGCTGGCCACGACCGGGATCGAGACGCCGGCCTTCGTCTTCTCGAGGCGCGCCAGGTACCGGTCGCCGGTGCCCTTGTAGCCCTCGATCTGGGGGAAGTAGGAGAGCGCCTCGCCGAACTGCTCGTTGCCCTGCTCGAGCGAGCGGTTGAGCTCGAGCTCCTCGTTGAGGATCTCCTCCTCGAACAGGCTGGGCAGGACGACCGCGCCCGCGCCCGCCTCCTCGAGGCGCTTGACGACGGCGGGGTCGCCCGTCCAGGGCGAGGAGGATGCGACGATCGGGTTCCGCAGGTCGAGCCCGAGATAGCGGGTGCGCAGGTCCGCGCTCACGCCTCGCCTCCCTTCGCGCTCTCGCCGGCCGTCGCCGCGTCCTTGGCGTGGAGGTGCGGCACGTTGCGGTGGATGCCCGAGAGCTGCTCGTAGTAGCGCCACTTCTCGTCCGCGTCGGCCTGCATGAGCTCGGCGAGCTCCGCCGCCTTGTCCGGGTTCGTGCGCTCGAGGATGGCGAACCGCGTCTCGCTGGACACGAACTCGCGGATCGGGATGGACGGCTTGGTCGAGTCGAGCCTGAACGGCAGCCCGTCCTCGTCGCTGACCACCGGCGAGTAGCGGTAGAGCGGCCAGTAGCCGGACTTCACCGCGTCCCGCTGATGGCTCATCGACAGGCTCATGTCGATGCCGTGGGCGATGCACGTCGCGTAGGCGATGATCAGGCTCGGCCCGGGCCAGGCGTCCGCCTCGAGCAGCGCCTTGATGGTCTGGGCGTCGTTGGCGCCCATCGAGACCTGGGCCACGAACACGTTGCCGTAGCTCCGGGCGATGGCGCCCAGGTCCTTCTTGCCCGTGGCCTTGCCGGCGGCGGCGAACTTGGCGACGGCGCCCCTCGGGGTGGACTTGCTGGCCTGGCCGCCGGTGTTGGAGTAGACCTCGGTGTCGAGGACCAGGATGTTGACGTTGCGGCCCGACGAGAGGACCTGGTCCAGGCCGCCGAACCCGATGTCGTAGGCCCAGCCGTCGCCGCCCACGATCCAGACGCCCTTGCGGACGAGGTCGCCCGCCAGCGACTCCAGCGAGCGGGCGTCGTCGGAGTCGATGCGGGCCAGGGCCTGGCGAAGCTGCGCCACGCGGCCGCGCTGGGCCTCGATCCCGGCCTCGCTGCCCTGGTCCGCGCCCACGAGCTCGGCCGCGAGCTCCGGCCCGATCTGGGGGGCCAGCTTCTCGACCAGCGCGCAGGCCAGCTCGTGCTGCTTGTCCAGGGCCAGCCGCATGCCCAGGCCGAACTCGGCGTTGTCCTCGAACAGGCTGTTGGCCCACGCCGGGCCCTCGCCGGCGGCGTTGGTCGCCCACGGGGTGGTGGGCAGGTTGGCGCCGTAGATCGACGAGCAGCCGGTGGCGTTGGCGACCACCATGCGATCGCCGAACAGCTGCGTCACCAGGCGCAGGTAGGGCGTCTCGCCGCAGCCGGCGCAGGCGCCGGAGAACTCGAACAGCGGCTCGAGGCGCGCCGCGCCCTTGACCGTGTCCACGGCGATCGCGTCCCGGGCGAGCGGCGCGATCGTCTGGAACTTGTCCCAGCGCTCGCGCTCGAGGTCGCGGTTGTCGAGGTAGTTGGCCATGTTGATGGACTTGTGCCCGATCTCGGTCTTGCTCTTGGCGGGGCAGACGTCCACGCACACGCCGCAGCCGGTGCAGTCGTCCGGGGCGACCTGGATGGTGATCAGGTGGTTCAGCAGGTCGCGGGACTTGAACTCCTTGCTGGGCAGCCCCTCGACCGCCTGGTCGGCCGGGTACACCTTCATCCGGATCGAGGCGTGCGGGCAGACCATGGCGCACTTGCCGCAGTCGATGCAGATCGACGCGTCCCAGACCGGGATCGACGGCGCGATGCCCCGCTTCTCGTAGCGCGTGGTGGCGCTGGGGAACGTCCCGTCCACCGGCAGCGCGCTGACCGGGACGAGGTCGCCGTCGCCGTCGATCAGCCTGGCGGTCACGTCGCGCACGAACTCGGGCGCGGTCGCCGGGATGAGCGACGCCAGCTCCTCGTGCTCCTTGACCTGGCCCGGCCTGACCCGGCTCATCCGCTCCAGCGAGCGGTCGATGGCCGCGAAGTTGCGCTGGACCACCGCCTCGCCGCGCTTGGAGTAGGTCTTCCTGACCGAGTCCTTGATCCGCGCGATCGCCTCTTCGGCCGGGAGCACGCCCGCCAGCTGGAAGAAGCACGGCTGCATGACCGTGTTGATCCGGTTGCCCATGCCGACCTCGGTGGCGACGGCGAACGCGTCGATCACCCACAGGTCGATGCCCTTGTCCACGATCGCCCGCTGCACGCTGGCCGGCAGCTGGTCCCAGACCTCGTCGGGGCCGTACGGCGCGTTGAGCAGCAGGGTGGCGCCCGGCTTGGCGAGCTCGATGACCCGCTTGTTGGAGATCAGGTTGAACTGGTGGCAGGCCACGAAGTCGGCCTGGTCCACGAAGTAGGTGGACTTGATGGGCTTGGGGCCGAAGCGCAGGTGCGAGGTCGTCAGCGAGCCCGACTTCTTGGAGTCGTACTCGAAGTATCCCTGCGCGAACAG
>JAJYGO010000367.1 GCA_021785115.1 Chloroflexota bacterium
GGGGTCGGTGACCTCCTCGGCGAGGCCGCTGATCGCGCCGTCGGGCAGGACGACCTCGACGCGCGGGTCGGCGACCAGGTTCCGGAACCACTGGGTGGACCGCCCGAAGCCCGCGATGCAGTAGACCGCGCCGTCGACGATCACGTATCCGAGCGGAACCTCGCGCCACCGGCCGGTCCTGCGTCCCCGGACGCGCAGCAGCATCACGTAGCCCGTGAGCGGGTTCGACAGGTAGCGGCCCAGGCCGAGCCGGAGCGCGGGCGCCGCCCACCATCGGTTGAAGATACCGAACGCGCGATGGAGGGCGGTGAGGTGCGCCACGTACGGGGCACGGTACGGCAACCGCGCCTGGTCGACGGATGCACCGCCACTCGCGGGGACGGCCTCCCCTTCCCTCGCCCCGGGATCCTGCCCGCGACCCGTCACGTCCGATCGACCACGCCGAGACCTCCGCTCGGCGACGAGGGTAGCGCGCGGTGGCCGCCCTTGTGACGACCACGGAACGCTCGGATGTCCCGCGGGTGTCGCGTGTTGCCGCTGCGGTCGTGCCGCGCGGCCCGCACGAGCACGGGCACGCAGGCGTCCGTAGGCCGCCCCTACGAGCTCTCGCCGCCGTGGCCGCCGATCGACGCGAGCGCGACCGGGAGAGACGGCATCGGTCGTGTCTCTGGGTCCGGCACGTACTCGCCGGTCGAGGCATCGGGCCGGTACGTCCAGCGCGGCCCCGATCGCACGATCGCCTCGAGCGCCGTGGCCAGCGCATCGACGTCGTCCCGGGTCGTGCCCAACCCCATGCTCGCGCGGACGGCCCCCGGGACGCGGCCCTTCGCCCCGCCCGAGATCTCGGTCCGGAGCTTCGCGGCCTCCGCGTCGCCGACGTGGAGGAGGCTCAGCAGCAGCGGGTGTGCGCAGAAGCAGCCGTGGCGGACGCCGATCCCGTGCTCCGCGCTCAGGATCGCCGCGAGCTGGCTGTGCCACAGGCCGCGCACGTTGAACGTGGCGAGCGCAAGCCGCGGATGCGATTCCGGCCACAGGCGGTACAGCTCGACGCCGTCGATCGCGCCGATCCGCTGGCGGGCGTACTGCGCGAGCGTCATCTCCTCCGCCGCCAGTCGATCCATGCCGTGCCCGGCGAGCGCGTCGCACGCGACGCCGAGCGCGACCGCGCCGAGGACGTTCGGCGAGCCCGCCTCCTGGCGGTCGGGGAGGTCCGACCAGAGCACGGTGTCGAGCGTCACGAACTCCACGGCACCCCCGCCGCGCAGAAACGGCACGGGCGCGCGGAGCCAGTCGCGGCGCCCGGCGAGCACGCCGGCGCCGTAGGGCGCGTACACCTTGTGCCCGGACATCGCGACGAAGTCGACGTCGAGGCCCGCCACGTCGATCGGATGGTGCGCGGCGAGCTGGGCGGCGTCGAGCAGCACTCGCGCACCGTGGCGGTGCGCGATCTCGGCGATCCCGGCGATCGGCCAGAGCTCGCCGGTCACGTTCGACGCGCCGGTGACGGCCACCAGGCACGGTCCGGCGGGACGCTCGCGCAGCGCGTCGTCGAGCCTCGCGAGCGCGTCGTCCGGCGTCGCGGGCACGGGCAGGTGCCGGGTGACGAGGCCGGGCCGCCGCCATGGCAGCAGGTTCGCGTGGTGCTCGACCGCGAAGGTCACGACCTGGCAGCCGTCGGGGAGCGCGGAGGCGAGCAGGTTGATCGCATCGGTCGTGTTCCGGACGAACAGCACCTGGTCGTCAGGCCGCAGGCCGAGGAAACACGCGACCGACTCGCGCGCGCCCTCGTACGCGGCGGTTGCGACCTGCGACTTGTGACCGGCGCCCCGATGCACGCTGCTGTACCAGGGCAGGAACGCCTCGACCGCCTCGGCGACACGCACGAGAGGCGGCGTGCTTGCCGCGTAGTCGAGGTTGAGGTACGGCACCTCGCCGCCCGTCACCAGAGGGACGGGCGAGCGGTGCCCGACGAGGCGGAGGTCGTCGACGAGCGGCGGACTCGTGGGGAGCGTCACCCCGCACCACCTCCTCGATCGTCTGCCTGCCGCGTCCCGCTGCGGTCGTGCACCCGGAAGCCGGTGCTAGCCTGTGCCGCAGGATACGCGGCCGGTCGCGGGGCGGCCGGACAAGCCCGAGCCGGAGGGGGACATGGACCGCGACGGCCTGCAGCGGTGGCTGGACCGCTACGTCGAGGCATGGCGCATGTACGACCCGGAGCTGATCGGCTCGCTGTTCTCGGACGATGCCCGCTATCACTATCACCCCTGGGACGATCCCCTGGTCGGGCGGGCCGCGATCGTCCAGTCCTGGATGGAACCCGGCGGCAGCGTCTCGGGGCGGGACGATCCGCGCTCGTGGCACGCGCGGTACGCGCCGCTTGCCGTCGACGGCGCGGTGGCAGTCGCGACCGGCATCACGACGTACGTTCCGACGAGCCGGGCGCCGGGACGCGTCTACCGGAACCTGTGGGTCATGCGCTTCGACGACGACGATCGCTGCACCGACTTCACCGAGTGGTTCATGCAGGAGCCGGACGAGGCCGCGTGATGGCGGCCGCGTGATGGCGGCCGCATGATCGGCGGCGGCCCGACTCGCGGGCGTGCGCGCACTGGACCGCCCGCGCGAGGCGAGCGCCATCTGCAGGAAGGTGAGCACGTCGGTCCGTTCGTCGATGAGCTTGTGGACCGGCTTCCCGAGCCCGTGACCGGCGTCGCTGTCGACCCGGAGGAGGATCGTCGCGTCGGCGCCCTGCGCGACCTGGAGCGCCGCCGCGAACTGGAACGAGTGCCCGGGCCCGGCGCGGTCGTCATGGTCGCGGACGAGCGCTGACGGGAACCGCCTTGACACGCTGCCCGCCGACCCTACGATGACGCGACCGCGGCTCACTCGCGTCCCACCGGATGCCCGCGGCAGGAGGGGCTTCGTGCCGAAGTACCTGTTCACCGGCACCTTCACGCAAGAGGGCGCCAAGGGTCTCCTCGACGAAGGCGGAAGCGGTCGCCGCACGGCCGTGGAGAAGCTGTTCGCCTCACTCGGGGGGACGCTCGAGTCGTACCACTTCGCTTTCGGGAGCGACGACTTCTTCATCATCGGCGAACTTCCCGACAGCGCCGCCGCCGCCTCCGCGGCACTCGTCACATCGGGCTCGGGCGCCGTGCACACCCGGACGGTCGTGCTCCTGACCCCAGAGGAATTGGACGCCGTGGCGAGGCTGGCGCCGACCTACCGAGCGCCCGGGCGCTGAACCGGCGCCGTCAGGGCGCCCGCCCGTCCGAGAACGCACCGGATGGAGACGGCCCGCCGTCTGTCGTACGGCGGGCCGCCCCGAAGTGAAGCGGCTACGGACCGCCGGGGTCGCACGCTCCCCCGTCCCTGGCAGGCACGCTGCTGGTGCCAAACCTCGCCCTTGAAACGCTCCGTCGCGCAGTCGTCGGGGTTCCCTGCGAGGTCGGGACGAGGCAGCGTGCGCAGCGGCCGCAACCGCAGCGCCTCCATTCCGGCTCGTCGGGCGTCTCGAAGACGACGCGATCGCCTGCCGGATCGGTTCCCGGTCGTCGACCTGGCCGACCGGGGGGCGATCGGGTAGTCGAGGCGTGCATGGCGCCCGTCAGACCCCTGGGATCGCCATCCCCTCGGCCCCCGCGTCGGCAGCCGCCAGGCCGCGTGCCACCTCGGACGCCGGCAGCCCGAACTCCGCCAGGACCGCCCCGAGCGCCTCCCGCTGCGGCTGCCCGTCGAACTGGAGGACGTCGTCGCCCGGCAGCGGGTACTCGGTCACCTGTCCGTTCCGCCGCCCGTAGACGACGGGGTAGATGCCGCCGGTCGCGTCGGACTCGATCGTCAGCGCGAGCGAATCGGGACCGCCCGCGTCGAGGAAGTGCGAGAGCGGCACGACGCCGGCGTCGGAGATGCCGCGCGCGGGGTCGACCTCGATGACGCGTGCCAGGTATGCGCGCTGGTGCCACAGCTCCGGGCCGCCGCAGATCTCGTCGAGCGCGAACGCCATGACGCCGTCGGCGTCGAGTGGCCGGCGGTACGGTGCCGCACCGAAGTGCGTCTCCGCCACGTGTCTCGCAAGCACGACGGCGTTGTATCGGTGGCCCTGGACCGCGCCGGAGTTGGCCGGCATGCCGTGCTTCTTGAGGCCGGCTGCGCCCTGGCTGATCGTGCCCGCGAAGTAGATGCCGCGCACCGTCGCGCTCTCCCAGAACGCCGTCTGCGCCGGGAGCCGGCTCTGCCCGAACGTGACGACGCCGAGCGACGGCAGGTCGCGGAGCGGTGTGACGAAGCCCGTCGCCGCGATCACCTCGTCGACGTCGTAGGCCCGCGGGTCGCCGCCGCGACTCGGCCGCGTCACGACCCGGAACCCACCGTCGACCCGCTCGACCCGCTCGATCGCGGCCTCCAGCACGCCGACGCCTCCGCCGAGCACGTAGTCCTCGTACGGCTGCACGTACCGCGCGCGGATCCCGACCAGCGACCGCGTGACGACCGACAGCTTGGCCGCGCTCGGTGACGCGAGGACGATGCTCCGCGCCCACGGCAGCAGCCCGCTCGCCAGCTCGAAGCCCGAGTTCTGCTTGCCGATGATGAACAGCCGGTGGCCGGCGTAGGTCTCGGCGGGCCGTGTGTCGGCGTAGTGCGGCACCAGCTCCAGGCCGGGCGTGGCGGGCACGTAGGGCTCGGCGACGCCGACGGCAAAGATGGCGACCTGCGCGCGATACGGCCCGTCGGACGTCTCGACGACGAACCGCCGACCGTCCGGCCCCTCCTCGATGCGCGTGGACTCCCAGGCGCACCCATGCCGCACCCGGACACCCGTCCGGCCCGCGAACGTGCGGATGTTCAGCTCCATCTCCGGGCGGGACGGGAAGTACGACGTGCCGTCCATCAGCCTCGGCATCAGCCCGTTGTGCTCGGGCTCCTCTGCGATGAGGCTGTTCCAGTCGAACCGCTGGTAGGCGCGCGTGCCGGGGGCCGCCGGTGCGTAGGGCTTGCTCCAGCTGAGCAGGCGCTGGAAGAACGGGAAGCGTCGGAACATCCCGCCCGCGTCCGGGTCGGACGAGATCACGGCGTGTTCGACCCCGAGGCGGCCGAGGCTGTAGCTCAGCTGGATCGCGCCGGGCCCGCTCCCGACGACGACGACGGGGTAGTCGCCCGGCGGGAACGGGCGATCCTGCGCTATTCCCGCCATCGGTTCGTGTTCTGGAGCCGCCGGGTCTGCTCGAGCAGCATCCGGAACGTGATCGCCGGGTACGCAAGGAGCAGCTCGCGCAGCTGTGCGGCCGGGAGGTGCAGGCACCGCACGGCCCGGACGGCCACGATGTCTGCCACGGGGGGCTCCTCGAGCAGGGCCGAGATCTCGCCGAAGAAGTCGCCGCGCCCGATCGTCGCGATCTCCACGCCGTTCGCGCGGACCGCGACCTCCCCCTCGAGGACGACGTAGAACCCCGACCCCGTCAGTCCCTGGCGCAGGATCCGCTCGCCCTCCGGGAACCACTGCTCGTCGAACGTGTGGGCGACGCCCTGCCGCTGGGCCGACGTGAGGTCGGCGAACAGGCCGAGCCCCGCCAGCTCGTCCGCGACCTCCATGCGCTGGATCACGACCGCCTCCTCACCCCAGGCGAATCCCGGCGAACGCCGCGGGTCCGCGTATCAGACCACGCCATGGGGTCGCGTGACAAGACAGGAACCGGACGTTACGCCTCGATCATCGCCTGGTCGGCGTAGCACCACATCCAGTCCTCGCCCGGCTCGAAGGACCGCATGATCGGATGGTGCGTGGCGTTCCAGTGGGCCGTGGCGTGGCGGTTCGGCGAGTTGTCGCAGCATCCGACGTGCCCGCACGTCATGCAGAGCCGCAGGTGAACCCACCTGCCGCCGATCTTGAGGCAGTCCTCGCAGCCGTCCGCCGACGGCGTCACGTCGCGGACCTCGTCCAGGTGCGGATCCATCGAGCCCCTCCGCTGCGGATCCCCGCGCGTCCCCTCGCGCAGCTGCCCCGCTCCGCCAATCGTGCCGCATCCGGGCGAGATGTGCCGGAGATGGCGCGATGGATGTGATCATGGGGCCCGGCGGACGAGCGTCGCGCGAGCGCGTGACGGGAGCACGGCATGACGTGCGACCTCGAGCGGTTCGTCGAGGCGCAGAAGGGTTCCTATCCGGCGGCGGTCGCAGAGCTCCGTCGCGGGCGCAAGACGGGCCAGCCGCGAGGACTCGGGCCTCGCCCTCGCGGCGACTACCGGCCGTACTTGAACGGGTAGACGATCCAGTCGTCGGTCTCGACGACGTGGTGGTCGGGAATCGACGCGACCCGCGACCGGCGGGGCTTGTAGTGGAGGACCGCCGTCGTGGGCGAGCCACCGGCCAACCGGACACGATCGATGACCGCCTGGATCGTCGTGCCCGAGTCCCACACCTCGTCCACGACCAGCACGCGCTGGCCCCGCAGGAGCGGGTCGGCCGGGAACTGCAGGAACGACGGCTTGTCGGCCGGCCGTCCGGCGTCGTCGTAGTAGGCGACCGCGGCGATCAGGATGTTGCGAATGCCGAGCAGGTACGCCAGCATCCCGGCGGGGACGAGCGCGCCACGGGTGATCGCGAGCAGGACGTCGTACTCCCCCCGGACCTCCTCCGCCAGCGTCCGCACGAGCCGGTCGAGCTCGTTCCAGGTCACGACGTCGCGGCGCGGCTCGTCCATCGTCCCTCCCCGCTCGGGCGGCGATCCCCGGAGCCCGCCGCAACCCGACCGCAGCCTACTGCGGCCAGGGAGCGTCCGTCGGACCGCGACTGAGGATCGGGCCGCCGACCGGGGCCGATACCCTGGCCTCCGGCCCCGGCGTCCGCTCAGACGGGAGGAGCGGCCCGGGCAACATCCCGTCGGTAGTACCGGCGCCAGATCAGTCGGTGGATCGGCACCCAGCGCGGGATGTCGCGCAGCCCCGGGATGAACGGGACGAGGGCGAGCAGCCCCGTGAGCACGACCATCAGGATCACGACCACGAGATCGGCGTTCGCGGCGGCGTTGAACGGCGGGATCTGGTACCACAGGGTGAACAGCCAGAGCCAGGTCTGCCCGGGGTAGCTGCCCGTCTCGTTCATCAGCCCCCACTGGTCCCCCGTGAGGTGCTGCGCGTCCGCCAGCCCCGGCAGGTAGCTCCCGTCGCCCATGAACAGCAGCGGGCGGGTGTAGTCAGTCTGGTAGAAGTGGCCGGTCTGGAGCAGCAGGCCGTCGAGGCCGCCGGTCCGCGCGACGCCGAGCAGGCTGTTCATGAGCCGCGGGACCGGGCCGTAGCTGCCCGACGGGACCTGCACGGCGCCGTTCGACGCGGTCGCCTTGGCGAGCGCGTCGCTGTACGCGCTCGTCCACGACTGCTGCTGCGAGACGCCGGCGTGCTCGTACGTCTGCAGGGCGGAGGTGAGTGCCGGGTCGCCGGCAGACGCGAGCCCGAGAGGGCCGAGCACGAAGTCCTTGGCGGTATCGATCGGCGTGCTCACCCCGGCCCATTCGGCTGGCGCGAACGGGCCGATCGCCTGCGCGGCCCCCGGCGTGCTGTTGTACGGCGGCCCGTAGGTGGCGGTCTTACTCTGGCCCGACAGCTCGGAGACGGCCGTGGTCACGAAGTCGACGGGATCCTGCTGCGCCCAGCGCTGGATCGTGACGGGCGGATCGTCGGGCGACGAGAGCGCGGCCGCGAGGACCACGACGAGCACCGCCGTCCCGAGCAATGCCAGGGCAAGCTCCCTGATCAGGTCGTAGCGGACCATCCGGACGCCGGCGTAGTAGCGCTCCTGGGAGTCTCCCGGCCGCCATGCTCCAGGAGGCGTCCCCGACGACGCGCCCGGACGAGGTCCGCCGGCCGCGGTCATCGATCGGCCTCGGCGCGGCGCTCCGCCTCCTCGGCGCCGCTGGCAGAGCCGGCGGGCTCGATGGGCTTGACCACGCCGCGCATCCGCACCTGGACGAGGTGGAGCGCGACGAGGGTGACGATGCCGATCGGGAAGATCATCACGTGGAGCCCGTACATCTGCCCGAAGTTCAGCACGTTGAAGAAGGCACCGACCCCGGCCGCGTTCGTGGCGTCCTTCGCGTTGACGGCGATCCACTGCGCGTCGAAGTTCTGCTGCGAGAGGTAGCCGGTGAAGGCGGTGACGATGCTGATGGCGAAGATCACCACGCCGATCATCCACGTGGGCGCCCGGCCGTCGCGCCAGCCCGCCATGAAGTACTGGCCCCAGAGGTGCAGCACCATGAACACGAAGAACACCTGCACGGCCCAGAAGTGCAGGCTGTTCACGAAGTGGCCGACGGACGAGACGTGCCACCACTGCGGCCCGAAGAACGCGAGGATGACGCCGGTCACGATCAGCCAGATGAGGGCTGCGATCGCGACCACGCCGAATACGTAGACCCAGGACCCGACGTAGTAGGGCTGCCGGTCCGGCAGGAGGTAGGAGAGC
>JAJYGO010000011.1 GCA_021785115.1 Chloroflexota bacterium
AGCGTGCCCTGTGCGAGCGCGTCGGGGACGAGCGGGTGCAGGTCCGCGAAGCCGGGCAGCCGCGCGGCCCATTCGTTGATCTTGGGGTTCCACTTCATCGTGCACGAGCCGAGCGGGTAGAACCCGGTGTCGACCGCGTAGTTGAGGTGCGACAGGTTCACGAAGTGGCGGACGGTCTCCGGCTCGTCGACCTCGGGGAGCGCGGGAGGGAGCTCGCGAAGCTGGTCGGCCGGGATGCCGGCGAGCGCGTCGACCGGCGGGTGCGGGATGCGGGTCGCGCGGCGCCCGGGCCGCGACAGCTCGTCGAGGGTCGGCTGGAGCGAGGCGCCGACCGCGGGGCAGAACTCGGCGCCCGCGCCGAAGGGGACTTCTCGGGATCCGTCGACCGGATCGATCCTGCCCGTCCCTGCCGCCATCGTCCCGCGCGCCTCAGTCATGCCGGCACCTCCGCCCGGACGTCTCGGAGCGCGGCGGCAAAGGCGTCGATCTCGGACGGCTGCGTGACCTCCGTCGCACAGACGAGCAGCGCGTCGCGCAGGACCGGGTCGTCCGGGAACCACCTCGCGAGCGGGAGCCCGGCGAGGATCCCGCGCTCGAGCAGCGCGGCATGGACACGCGGCGCGTCCGGGACGTGGACCGCGAACTCGTTGAGGTACGGCGCGTCGTGGACGCGGGGGGCGCCGGACTCGGCCAAAGCACGCTCGAGCTCGCGTGCGCGCGCCGCACCGAGCGCCGCGGCGTCGCGCAATCCGTGCGGCCCGACGCTCGCGAGATAGACGCTGGCGGCCAGCGCCATGAGCGCCTGGTTCGTGCAGATGTTGCTCGCGGCGCGTTCCCGGCGGATGTCCTGCTCCCGCGCCCGGAGCGTCATGACGAACGCACGGCGGCCGTCGGCGTCGGTCGTCCGGCCGACGAGCCGGCCCGGGAGCTGGCGCGTGAGCGCGGTCGTCGCGGCGAGGATCCCGAGGTACGGGCCGCCGTAGTTGAGCGGCAGCCCGAGCGGCTGCCCCTCCCCCGCCGCGACGTCGGCGCCGTATGCGCCGGGCGGCGCGAGGACGGCGAGCGAGACAGGCTCGGTCACGGCGACGAACAGCGCGCCCGCGGCGTGGGCGAGCCGCGCGGCCTCGGCCATCGGCTCGAGCACGCCGAACACGTTGGGCTGCGCGACCAGGACGCCCGCCACGGGCGCCTCGCCGTCCGCGAGGAGGCGGCCGAGCGCCTCGAGGTCGGTCGTGCCGGCGGGACGCAGGGGGACCGCCTCGAGCGCGAACCGGCTGCCGTCGAGGTACGCCCGCGCCGTCGCCACGTACTGCGGGTGCACGGCGCCGCTCACGAGGACGCGGGACCGGCCGGTGGCCCGGAGGCACATCAGCGCTGCCTCGGCCGTCGCGGTCGCGCCGTCGTAGTGGGACGCCGACACGGCGTCGAGCCCCGTCAGCTCCGCGAGCATCGACTGGTACTCGTAGATCGTCTGCAGCGTGCCCTGGCTGATCTCCGGCTGGTACGGCGTGTACGCGGTGTAGAACTCGCCGCGCGACACGATCTGGTCGACGGCCGCGGGAATGTAGTGGCGGTAGACGCCGGCACCGAGGAAGCTCGCGAGGTCGATGCGGTTGCGCGCCGAGAGCGCGCGCAGGCGGAGCGACAGCTCGAGCTCCGTCTGCGGCCCGGGCAGGTCGAGACCCCCCGCCCGCACGGCCGCCGGGATGTCCGCGAAGAGCCCGTCGACGGACTCGATCCCGATCGCCGCGCGCATGCGCGCGCGGTCGTCCGGCGTGTGCGGCCCGTAGGGCATCGGTCAGGCCCCGATCATCCGGCGGTACGCGGCCGGATCCTTCAGCCCCTCGGCTGCGGCTGCCGGGTCCGCCAGGCGGATCCGCGCGATCCAGCCTTCGCCGTACGGGTCCGAATTGAGCAGCTCCGGCTTGCCGACGAGCGCCTGGTTGACCTCGACGACCTCGCCGCCCACGGGGGCGAACAGGTCGCTGACGGCCTTGACCGACTCGACGACGCCGAACGCCTCCGCGCGCTGGAGCGACCGGCCCACGGCCGGCAGCTCGACGAACACGACGTCGCCGAGCTGGTCGGCGGCAAACGCCGTGATCCCGACCGTCCCCGTCTCGCCTTCGACCTTGAGCCACTCGTGCTCGTCGGTGTAGAGGAGATCGTCCCTCACGTCCACGTGCATTTCCCTCCGGCCGGTCCGCGCCAGACGATCACGCTCGTCCGCCCCGGCTGCCCGACATTCGCCACGCCCGTCCTCAAGGCCCCGGCTGCCGCCCGCTCACGCGGGACGGCGATAGAACGGCAGCGCAACCACCTCGACGGGGACGCGCGTCTCGCGGATCGCAACTTCGAGCATCGTACCGGCGTCCGCGTGCGTCGGTGGGACGTATGCCATCGCGATGGCCTCACCGAGCGTCGGCGACTGCGTCCCGCTCGTCACGCTGCCGACGGCAGCGGTGCTGGTCGATGCGTCTGCCGTCCCGGCACCGGGCACCGCGCCTTCGCGTGAACCGACACCGGAGCCGCCGAAGACGGGATATCCGTGCCGCGCGATTCCCCGGCCGCGGACCACGAGCCCGACGAGCGCCTTCGTGCGTCCGCGTTCCTGCGCGGCCTGGAGCGCGGCGCGGCCAACGAAATCGCCGGGCTTGCCGAACTTCACGACCCGCCCGAGTCCGGCGTCGAACGGGGTCGTCTCGCGCGTCAGCTCGTTGCCGTACAGCGGCATGCCCGCCTCGAGGCGCAGCGTGTCGCGCGCGCCGAGCCCCACCGGCACGACGCCCTGCGGGGCCCCCGCCTCGAGCAGCGCCTCGAAGACGTCCGTGCCCTCGCCCCAGGCGACGAAGCACTCGAACCCGTCCTCGCCCGTGTACCCGGTCCGGGCCACGAGCGCCTCGTGTCCGGCGACATGCCCCTCGGCGATCGCGTAGTACCGGAGCGACGAGAGGTCGACGTCCGTGAGGGGCGCGAGGACGGACATGGCGAGCGGGCCCTGGATCGCGACGAGCGACGTGCGCAGCGACGCGTCGTCGAGGGCGGCGTCAAAGCCCCCGATGCGCGCGCCGAGCTCCTCGGCGACGAGGGGCGCGTTCCCGGCGTTCGCGACGATCATGAAGTGCTCGGGCGCCAGCCGATAGACGATGAGGTCGTCGATGACCCCGCCTTCGGGGGCACAGATCATCGAGTAGTGGGCGCGCCCGACGGCCAGCGCCGGCGGGTCGGTCACGAGCGCGTACGCCAGCGCCTCGCCCGCCTCCGGGCCCTGGACGTGGAGCTCGCCCATGTGCGAGAGATCGAACACTCCGGCGCGCTGCCGTACCGCGCGGTGCTCCTCGAGGATGCCCGAGTACTGCACGGGCATCTCCCAGCCGGCGAACTCGACCAGGCGCGCCCCGAGCGCACGGTGACGCTCGAGCAGGGCTGTGGCACGCATCGCGGTTCTCCTTGTCGTCTCGCCCGGGTTCTCTCCGCCGGCCGCCCCCTCAGCCCGGATCGCGCCCGAAGAACGCGTCGATCTGCGGCCGGGCGCGATCCACGATCTCGCGCTCGGTCTCGTAGCTCAGCAGATGCGTGGCGTCCGCCAGCGGAACCCAGCGGACTTCGTCGAACTCGCGGTCGTGGTCCGCGAGGGTGCCGCCGGTCGGGACCATGAGGAAGTGATGGACGGTCTTGTCGACGCGCGCCCCGTGCTGCCCGAACGAGTAGCGGATGGACCCGACGGGCTCGACGATCCTGACGGACAGCCCCGTCTCCTCCTCCACCTCGCGCAGGGCCGTCTGCTCGACCGACTCGCCGGTCGCTGGTGTCCCCTTCGGAAGCGTCCAGCGCATCCCCTCACGCGCGCGGTTGCGGCGGCCGAGCACGATCTCGGGGCCGGCGTCCGACCGGCGGACGACGAGCCCGCCCGCGGACACCGCGGTACGTCGGGCGCCCGAGGCCGGCCGGTTCAGCGCCGCCACGGTGCGGCGTGCAACGACCCCGTGACGTGGCGCGGCGTGAGGTCGGTCGTCCAGTGCAGCCGGGGCTCGTGCCGCAGCACGCCGGAGGATCGCAGTCGCCCCGCCTCGACCGTCATCCCGCGCCGGTCGCGCAGCCCCATCCGCCGGCCTCGTGACGGCGACACCAGACCCGCGACCATTCCCGGCGCCATGCGGTGCAGGCCGAGCCGGGCCTCGCGCCCGTGGTCCGACGGCGCGACGAAGCGGGGCATCAGCCGGGCGGATCGACCGGGAGCGAGGCTGTGCTGCATGGCGTCTATGGTACCCACTCACCCGCCCGACGCAAGCAACGCGACCAGCTCGGCGGCGCGTTCCGGCGACAGCTCCCCGCGCGCGGTGGCGAGCGACACGGACCGGCGCGCGAGCGCCACGTAGATCGGGATCGCGTCCGGATCGGCGCGCCGCAGCGCATCGAGGTGGAGGCGAACGGTCCCGAGGTCGCCGCGCACGATCGGGCCGGTCAGCGCGGCCTCGGGGCCCTGTCTGACCGCGTTCTCCAGAGCCTGGCGCGCCAGGCCCTGGTACGTGCCGAGTCGCTCGCCGGCCTCGATCCCTGCCGCGCCTGCGAGCCGGTCGACGACGTCGAGCAGCGCGACGAGTCCTCCCGCGGCCAGCGTCGCGGCCGCGTGATGCGCGGGCTTGCCCTCCGCCGTGACGCGGACGGGGCGGGCGCCGATCGCCGCCGCCACGTCCTCGAGCAGCGGGAGCAGCGGTTCGTCGCCCTCGATGGCGACGACGCAGCCCGCGAGCGCGGCGCGGCCCGCGGCCACGTCCGTGAACGCGACGAGCGGATGGAAGCTGCCTGCCTCGGTTCCGGCGGCCAGGGCCGGTGAGAGCACGGCGGCCGGGAGCACGCCGCTCGTATGGACGATCGCCTGCCCACTGTAGAGATGGAGCGATGCCGCGATGGCGGGCACGGCGTCGTCGGGAACGGTGAGGAACAGCAGGTCGGCCTCGTCGAGGACGTCGTGCGCCTCGGCGTGCGCGCGCGAACCCGGGACGAGCGCCAGGAAGCGATCGCGCCGCGACCGGTCCCGAGAGGCGGTCGCGGTCACCGGCCAGCCCGAGGCGCGGAGCGCCGCGCCGAGTGCCGTGCCGACACGACCCGCGCCGATGAACGCGACGCGCGGGAGTCCGGGAGCGATCGGCGGGACGCCGCGACCGGCGTCCGAGGCTGCGCCGGGACCGGCGTCGCGTTGGGCGCGGGCACCGGTGTCGTCCGAGGGCGACGCCGGGCTGCCGGCGCCGGCGACCGGAGGGGCTGGCATCGCGTCCGAGGCCGCGGCAGCAGGGGGCGCACCCGGAGCCTCGGGCTCTCGCCGTCGCCAGGGCGTCCTCACGATGCCTCCGTCGCCTCCACTCCGTCCGGTTCCGGACCTCGGCCGGGTCCGGTCCCGGGCCGACCCGTCTCGCGGCCGTTCCGGCGATCGGCCCGCAGCCCAGATCCGCCTGCACCGGCGGTGCCGGCAGCGTCCCGGCACGCGGGCATCGTACCCGTCCGGTGCCGCGGCGACAGCCTCGGGCCGGGCGGGCGGTATACTCGCGTGACGTTTCTCGACCCGAGGCGGGCGCTCCCGTCAGGTGCCGATCATCCGCGCCGGTGATCCCGCGCCGGGCGGTCCCTGGGAGGTTCGAGCACCATGTCCCGTCCGATCCATCCGGACCCCTTCGGCGCGCGCGCGCCCCTCGGCCCCGGGCAGCCCGACGTGTACCGCCTCGACGCCCTCGGTGACCTCGGCTACGAGGCCGCGCGGACCCCGGTCACCGTCAAGATCCTGCTCGAGAACGTGCTCCGTCATGCCGGCGACGGCGTCGTGGATGAGCATGACGTCCGGACGCTGGCGGCATGGCGCGCCGGGCTCCAGGCGGACGCCGAGATCGCCTTCATGCCTGCGCGCGTGCTGCTCCAGGACTTCACCGGGGTGCCGGCCGTCGTCGACCTCGCCGCGATGCGCGACGCGATGGCGGACCTCGGCGGCGACCCGGCGCGGATCAACCCGCTCGTGCCGGCCGACCTCGTCATCGACCACTCGGTGCAGGTCGACCGCTACCGGCTTCCCGATTCGTTCCGGTTCAACGTCGAGCGCGAGTACGAGCGCAACGGCGAGCGGTACCAGCTTCTGCGGTGGGCCCAGACGGCGTTCGACGACCTGCGGGTGGTGCCGCCGGGGACCGGCATCGTCCACCAGGTCAACCTCGAGTACCTCGCCTCCGTCGTGACGGACCGCGAGGACGCGGCCGGACGCGTCGCGTTCCCCGACACGCTCGTCGGCACCGACTCGCACACGACGATGGTCAACGCGCTCGGCGTGCTCGGGTACGGCGTCGGCGGGATCGAAGCCGAGGCCGTCCTGCTCGGGCAGCCGCTGTACCAGCCCATGCCCCGCGTCGTCGGCGTGCGCCTGACCGGCGCGCTCCCGAAGGGCAGCACGGCGACGGACCTCGTGCTGTCCGTCACCGAGATGCTCCGCCGCCAGGGGGTCGTGGGGTCGTTCGTCGAGTTCGCCGGCGACGCGCTCGCGACACTGTCGCTGCCCGACCGCGCGACGATCTCGAACATGTCGCCGGAGTTCGGCGCGACGGCCACGCTGTTCCCGATCGACGACGAGACGCTCGCGTACCTGCGCCTCACCGGCCGCGACGCCGCTCGCGTCGCGCTCGTCGAGGCATACGCCCGCGCGCAGGGCCTGTGGCGGCAACCCGGCGAGGTACCGGAGTTCGACGTCGTGCTCGATCTCGACCTTGCCTCCGTCGAGCCCAGCGTCGCCGGACCTCGCCGGCCGCAGGACCGCGTCCCGCTTCGCGAGCTGCGCGAGTCCTTCCGGGCAGCGTATCCCGCGCCACAGGCGTCTCATCCCGCACCCGAGCCCGCTGCCCAGCCCGCCGGGACCGCGTTGGGACGGTTCGTCTCCGAGGGAGGCGGGGGCGACAGCCGGGCGCTGCCCCCCGACCAGGCCGCGGCGGCCATCGCCGTCGAGCAGACGGGCGAGCCGAGTATCGGCAGCCCGGAGTCGCCATACCAGGCCGTCACCATCCGCTCCGACGGTGATCGGGCAACCATCCGCACAGGCTCGGTCGTCATCGCCGCGATCACGTCGTGCACGAACACATCGAACCCGACCGTCATGGTCGGAGCAGGCCTCCTCGCCCGGAACGCCGTCGCGCGCGGGCTGTCCGTCGGGCCGACCGTCAAGACGAGCCTCGCGCCGGGGTCCCGCGCGGTGACGGAGTACCTGAGCGCCGCCGGGCTCATGGAGCCCCTGCAGCGGCTCGGCTTCGAGCTCGTCGGGTACGGCTGCACGACCTGCATCGGAAACAGCGGCCCGCTCGACGCCCCGGTCGCGCAGGCGATCGAGGAGCACGACCTCACGGTCGCCGCCGTGCTGTCCGGCAACCGGAACTTCGAGGGACGCATCCATCCGCTCGCGCGCGTCAGCTACCTCGCGTCTCCGCCGCTCGTGGTCGCGTTCGCGCTCGCCGGGCGCGTCGACGCGGACCTGACGTCCGAGCCGCTGGGTCGCGACCGCGACGGGCGGCCGGTGATGCTCGAGGACATCTGGCCGACGGCCGACGAGATCCGGGCCGTGATCGACCGTGCGATCGACCCGGACCTGTTTCGGCGGACATACGCGAGCGTCTTCGAGGGCGACGAACGGTGGCGCGCGCTGCCGATCCCGACCGGCGACCGGTACGCGTGGGACCCCGAGTCGACCTACGTCGCGCGACCCCCCTTCTTCGAGGGCCTGCGGCCCGAGCCGGCGCCCGTGACCGACATCGTCGGGGCCCGCGTGCTCGCGCTGCTGGGCGATTCCGTGACGACGGACCACATCTCGCCGGCCGGCACGATCGCGGCGTGGAGCCCGGCCGGGCAGTGGCTGCAGTCGCGCGGCGTGACGCCGCTCGAGTTCAACAGCTACGGCTCGCGGCGCGGCCACCATGAGGTCATGATGCGCGGCACCTTCGGGAACATCCGGCTGCGCAACCGGCTGGTCGACCGCGAGGGGCCGTACACGGAGCACCAGCCGTCGGGTGAGGTCATGTTCATCTACGACGCGGCGATGCGCTACGGCACCGAAGGCGTCCCGCTCGTCGTGATCGGGGGGCGCGAGTACGGCACGGGGAGCTCCCGCGACTGGGCCGCGAAGGGCACGAACCTGCTCGGGGTGCGTGCCGTGATCGCCGAGAGCTTCGAGCGGATCCACCGTTCGAATCTCGTGGGCATGGGCGTGCTGCCGCTGCAGTTCCGGCCCGAGGAGAACGCGGCGTCGCTGGGGCTGACCGGCCGCGAGGCGTACGCGATCCGGGGGTTCGCCGACGGTCCGCAACCGCGGCAGGAGGTGACGGTCGAGGCGACGGCGCCCGATGGCCGCGTCACCTCCTTCCGCGCCATCGCCCGGCTCGACGGCCCGATCGAGGTCGACTACTACCGGGAGGGCGGAATCCTTCCCGCG
>JAJYGO010000232.1 GCA_021785115.1 Chloroflexota bacterium
TCCGGCCAGCCCACGCCCGGCCCGTAGTCCGTGGCGACCCCGTTTCGGTGGTCGGTGATCGTTCCCTGCAGGATGTAGACCGTGCCCGGTCTGCCTCGATGGTCGTGGATCGGGCCGAGGACGCCTCCGGGCTCGATGGTCACCATGCGCATGCGAAGCAGGCGCCCCGCCATGCCCTCGATCTCTCCGGCAAGGTCGACCGTTGCCAGGAGCTTCACCGCGACACCGCTCGTGTCGGGTGCCACCAGCTCGTTGCTCATCGTGCCCCCCTCGCTCTGCGCGGGCGCGTCGTCCGAGCACGCCCCGCGCGGTTTCCGTCGCGCAGCCACGAGCTCACGCCCGGTCGTTCATGGACGCGAGTGTACGCAGAGTCGGTGATCACCCGCTGCTGCGACCCGGTGTGCCGGCGTGCACAATGGCCGGACAAGGAGGAACCGGATGCTCGTGTGTGTACCCGTCACGCCGGACGGACAGATCGACCCGCGCTGGGGCCGCGCGTCGCGCGTGGCCGTCGTCGAGACGAAGGGCGGCGGCGTGGCGCAGTGGCAGGAGTTCGACGTCCGCTGGGACGAGCTGCACGACGAGGGGACGGAGGGCGGGCACCACGCCCGCGTCGCCCGGTTCCTGCGCGAGCAGGGCGTGGGTGCCGTCCTCGCGCAGCACATGGGCCCCGACATGCAGCACATGCTCGGCCGGATGGGGATCGCGGTGCATCTCGGCGTGGCGGGAGACGCCCGGACGGCGGTGGGCAGTCTGGCCGGGAGCCTGTAGCGCGCCAGTTGTAGCGCGCCGGCTGTGGCGCGCCGGCGGGCGGAACGCTCCCGGAGATGAAGACGCGGGCCGGAGGTGAGTCCGGCCCGCGTTCCGCGACGATCGTCTAGCCGCGCTGGGCCAGCGGCACGTAGGGGCGCTCGTGCTCCCCGACGTAGAGCTGCCGCGGCCGGCCGATGCGTGCGCCCGGATCGGCCTGCATCTCGCGCCACTGCGCGATCCAGCCGGGCAGCCGGCCGATCGCGAAGAGGACGGTGAACATCTCGGTCGGGAAGCCCAGTGCCCGGTAGATCAGCCCGCTGTAGAAGTCCACGTTCGGGTAGAGCTTGTGGTCGATGAAGTACGGGTCGTGGAGGGCCACGTCCTCGAGCTCCAGCGCGATCTGGAGCAGCCTGTCGTCGACGCCGAGCTTGGAGAGGATGGTGTCGGCGGCCTGCTTGATGATCCGGGCGCGCGGGTCGTAGTTCTTGTAGACGCGGTGCCCGAAGCCCATGAGGCGGAACGGATCGTTGTGGTCCTTGGCGCGATCGACGGCCCTGCCCACGTTGCCGCCATCGGCCTCGATCGCCTCCAGCATCTCCAGGACTTCCTGGTTCGCCCCGCCGTGGAGCGGTCCCCACAGGGCGGCGATGCCGCCGGCGATCGAGACGTACAGGTTGGAGTGGCTGGAACCGACCATGCGCACGGTCGAGGTGGAGCAGTTCTGCTCGTGGTCGCCGTGGAGGATCAGCAGGATGCGCAGCGCCCGCGCGACGTCCGGGTCGACGACGTACGGCTCGCTGGGGACGGCGAACATCATGCGCAGGAAGTTCGCCTCGTAGTCGAGCGACGCGTCCGGGTAGACGACCGGCTGGCCGATCGAGGTCTTGTACGAGAACGCGGCGATCGTCGGCAGCTGGGCGAACAGCCGCTCCGTGGCGGCCTCGATGCTCTTCGGGTCGAGCGGATCCTCGCGCCAGAACGTCGACATCGCGCTCACCGCGGAGGTGAGCACGCCCATCGGGTGGGCGTTCGTCGGGAAGACCTCGAAGAGGCGCCGGAGCTCCTCCCGGATGAGGAGGTTGCGCTTGATCCGGGATTCCCAGTCGGCGAGCTGGTCCGCGGTCGGCAGCTCCCCGTAGATGAGCAGATAGGCGGTCTCGAGGAAGGTCGACTGCTCCGCTACCTGCTCGATGGGGTACCCGCGGTACCGGAGGATCCCCCGGTCGCCGTCGAGGAAGGTGATCGAGCTCCGCGTCGACGCGGTGTTGCCGTAGCCGTAGTCGAGGGTGGTGTATCCCGCGGTCTGCAGGAGCGGCGCGATGTTGACGGCCGACTGGCCCTCGGTCGCGGTCTCGACCTTGAGGTCGATGACCCGGTCCCCGATGTGCAGCTGCGCGGTCTCCGGGCGGGCAGGAGCCTCGAGCTGGTCTGTTGCGCTCATGAATGACGTGTCCTCTGCTGTCGGACGGCCTCGGCCGTCCCGGATTTCGCAGTCAGCAGCCGGCCGGTGACGGGCCGCTGCGCCCGCCCGTCACCGCGTCCTCGCCGGTTCGGTCAGGAGAGCGAGTCCAGGACGTGGACGAGCTCGCGAACGGCCCCCGCCGACGCGTTGAGCGCGGCCTTCTCGTCGTCCGCGAGGGAGATCTCCACGACCTGCTCGACCCCGTGCCGCCCGAGCCTGACCGGGACGCCCACGAAGAGGCCCTCGATGCCGTACTGGCCCTCCAGGTACGCCGCGCACGGCAGGATCTCCTGGCGATCCTGGAGGATCGCCTCGACCATGCGGTAGACGGCGGCCGCCGGCGCGTAGTAGGCGCTGCCGGACTTCAGGAGGCTCACGATCTCGCCGCCGCCGTTGCGCGTCCGGGTCACCAGGCGGTCGATCTGCTCGGTCGCCATCAGCTCCGTGATCGGCACGCCGCCCGCGGTGGCACGGCGCGGCAGCGGCACCATGGTGTCACCATGGCCGCCCAGCACCAGCGCGGACGTCGCCGTCACGGAGACACCCAGCTCCATCGCGATGAAGGTGCGGAACCGCGCCGTGTCCAGCACGCCCGCCATGCCGACGACCCGGTTGACCGGGAACCCGCTGGCACGCAGGGCCACGTGGCACATGGCGTCGAGGGGATTGGTCACGACGACGATGACGGCGTCCGGTGACCGGGCGGCCGACTGCTCCACGACGGTGCGGACGATGCCGGCGTTGCGGGCCAGCAGGTCGTCGCGGCTCATCCCGGGCTGTCGCGCCAGGCCGGAGGTCACCACGATGACGTCGGAACCGGCGGTGTCGGCATAGTCGTTGGTGCCGACGATGTGGGCGCCGTGACCCACGACCGGCGCGGCCTCTGCCAGGTCCAGCGCCTTGCCCTGGGGCAGGCCTTCGACGATGTCGACGAGGACGACGTCGGCCAGCCCACCCTCGACGATCCGCTGGGCCGTGGAGGCACCGACGTTGCCTGCCCCGATGACGGTCACCTTGTTTCGCATGCACGATCCTCCACTGCTGACCCGGTCGGAAACCGTGCCGGCCGGGCCGCTCCGCTGAATGACTCAGTGGGCGAGACGGAGCGCACTGGTCGCACCGGCCGGACGCGCTTCGCAGGCGATGAGCGTCACGGGCGGGGCGGGCCGGCGCCGGATCCGACGGCCGTGCTCCCGGGCGCGGGCCGCGTGACGGATCCCCCGACACCGGTCGCGACACGCTCGCCGCGCACCCTTGGGTCGGGATCCCTGCCTTCTGTCACGTCGCCGGCGCCCTCGTCATACCCGGACCGTACATCCGGACGGCCGGGTCTGCTGGCGACGCCCACCGCGCGGCTGCGCGGACCGCGAACGCCATGACCACCCCCGTCCGAAGGGACCACGATGGGCGCAATGGCAGAGGAGTCGACAGAGCCATTGGCACCCTGCGGTCAGTCCGCAGTGCCCGAAGCGACCGCTCCTCAGGGCAGGGTGCCGCGTGACACGTCCGCATCTCCCTCCGCCGGGCGGGAGCGACGTCGGCCGCGGCGGTAGGCTTGCCGCGAGCGAACCGGGGAGCGGAGGGAGGAGAGGATGCGCGTCGGCGTCATCGTTCCGCAGGGGTGGACCGGCGAGTACGACGGGTGGGCCGTCGACCGGGCGTGGGAACGGACGGTCGCCGTCGCCAGGCAGGCCGAGCGGCTCGGCTTCGAATCCGTCTGGCTGTTCGACCACTTCCACACCGTGCCCCGGGCGACGGACGAGATCACCTTCGAGTCGTTCACCGCGCTCTCGGCGCTGGCGGCGCTCACCGGCCGCGTCCGCCTGGGGCACATCGTGATCTGCGCGGGGTTCCGGAACCCCGCCCTGGTGGCCAAGATGATCAGCACCATGGACGTGATCAGCGGCGGCCGCATGGAGCTCGGGATCGGCGCCGGCTGGAAGCGGGACGAGTGGCTCGCCTACGGCTACGGCTTCCCGGACACGCCCGATCGCCTGGCGGGACTGGCGGACGCGCTCGAGGTGATCGGCCGGATGCTCGCGCCGGGCCGCTCCGTCCATGCCACCTACGACGGGCGGTATGCGCGGGTGGAGGAGGCGATCAACGTCCCGAAGCCGCTCCAGCAGCCCCGGGTCCCCATCATGGTGGGCGGGAACGGCCCGAACGTCACCTGGCGGCTGGCGGCTCGGTTCGCCGACGAGCTGAACGTGGACGGCCTGACGCCCGCCGAGCTGCGGGACGCGCTGCCCGTCGTCCGGGCCCGGTGCGGGGAGATCGGGCGCGACCCCGCCACGCTCGCGGTGTCGGCGCATGTCTGGTGGGAGCACCTGGCCTCCGCCGGCTCGGCGCGGCAGGATCTGCTGGCCGCGTACCGGGAGCTCGGTGTCAGCCGGGTGATCGTGCTGGTCCGGGACGCCGCCGGGACCGACGAGGCGCTCGAGGCGTTTGCGGCCGACTGCCGGGCCGCCGGCGCCGAGATGGCCTGAGCCGTCGGATCTCGCCCGGATCGGTCCGGGGTGGACGGGGCGCGAGACTGGCCGGACCCGTCAGTCAGGCCGCGCGAAGCGGCACCAGGTGTCCAGTTCCCCGAGCGGGGCGAACGGGGAGGCACCGGCATCCGGCGTGGAGGGCGGCACGATCACGCCGCCTTCCACGGTCAGATACGGGCAGGGACGCAGCGCCGGGCTCGGGACGAGCGCCTCGAACGTGGCCGAGCCCGACCGTCCGCCCGCGGCCTCCTGCCACGCCACCCGGACGGTCAGCAGGTCGCCGTCCCGCGCGCCGGCGAGGGGGAGCGTCCCGCCGAACGCCCCGACGCCCAGCGCATGGCCACCCTCGGCGCCGGCGGGGCCGGACGCGCCCGTGGACGAGGCGGCCGGGGTGCCGTTTGCCATGCGCCCGGCAGCCAGCACCGTGCCGTCGCTCGCGGTGACGCGGACCCGCACCTCGCGCGCGACCAGCGGCGCGACACCCGCCAGCGTGAGGGCCCACCCGCCACGCCCGGCGGTCACCGCCGAGCGCCACAGCTCCACCGACCCGGTGGGCCGCAGGACGACCGACCGTCGGACGGTCACCGGCGCGGCCGTCTCCCCGGCGGTCGACACCACCAGCTGGACGGGGAGCGCGACTGCCGGGGCGAAGACGGCGATCCGCGTCTCGTCGACCCCGGGTTCGTCGGCCTGCAGGTCTGCCGCCCCGAGCTCCGTGTCCGGCCCCGGCCCGCCCGACGGGAGGACGACGGCCAGGTGCACGGTCCCCAGCGGGGCGCCCGTGCGGACGCGCACCGGCACGACGGCGCCGTCGACGATGGCTCCCTCCACCGGGCCGGCGACGGCGAGCAGGCCCGGGTCGGCCTGCGGGACGGACCCGGCGCCCGGGGACGCGCCCGAGGCCGGTTCGGTGCTGCGGGTCGGGCCGGTCGCGGGACCAGGGCTGGCGAGCGCGGCCAACTGCCGTGGCGCGTGGCTCGGCGCAGCCGGCGCCGAGCGGTCGAACCAGGCACCGGCCAGGCCCGTCGCCACCAGGCAGAGCCCGAGCGCGATCGCCGCCACCACCCGGCGATCGAAGCTGGTGACAGGCGGCTGCGGTCGGGGGGACGGATCGAGCTCCTCGATGATCCAGAGCGGTCCGGCGTCCGGGTCCAGTCCGCCCGAGTCCGCGCCTCCGCCGCCCGCGCGGTACGTCTGCCGGTCCGCGTGGTACGTCTGCCGGTCCGCGACCGGCGGGTCCACGCAGCGAACCCCGACGCGCATCTCCAGATCCCCCGCACCCGGCCGCGACGCGCGCACGCGCACGGCCGGACCCCCGGGTCGGTCCCGCCAGTGGCTCGGCGCGGTCCCGGCGGCCGAGGCTTGGCCCGCGCGTCGTCGCCCCCCTCCGTATGCGCGCAGTGTCGCGCCGGGGCGTTCCTCCAGCGTTCCGCGGAACGGAATGGTCCGCCCGGCGCGGGACCAGGGCGGGCGCTCGTCCCTGCTGCGGCTCTCCGGCGCGGAGGGATCTACCGAACGACGATGTTGACCAGGCGGCCCGGGACGTGGATGACCCGGTCCGGCGCGCGGTCGCCCAGGACGGCGCGGATCCTCTCGCGATCCAGCACGATCGCCTCGATCTCGGCAGGCGACAGTCCCGCCGGGATCCGGACCCGGTCACGGAGCTTGCCGTTCACCTGCACGGGCAGCTCGATCGTCTCCTCCGCGACGAGGACCTCGTCCCAGGCCGGCCACTGGTCGGCGTGGATGGAGCGCCAGGGCTCGCCGCGTGCCTCCAGCAGGCGCGACCAGAGCTCCTCGGTGACGTGCGGCGCCGCCGGGGCGAGCATGTGCAGCAGCAGGTCCACCGCGCCGTCCCAGGCCGCGCCGCCGGCGACCGGCGTCCCCCGGTAGCGCATCAGCACGTTGGTCAGCTCCATCAGGTGGGCGACCATGGTGTTGAAGCGGTAGCCCTCGTACTCGGCGGTGACCTGCTTCAGCGTCCGGTGCGCGGCCACCAGCAGCGTCCGCTCGCCGTCCGCCGCCCGCTCCCCGGGGGGCAGCAGCCCGGCGTCGGGGTCGCCGGGCTCGACGCCGGCCGGGTCCAGGACGGCGGTCCAGACACGGTTGAGGAAGCGGCTGATGCCGCCGATCCCCGTGGAGCTCCACGGGCCACCCTGGTCCCAGGGGCCCATGAACATCAGGAAGAGCCGGACCGTGTCGGCGCCGTACCGCGCCACCAGCTCGTCCGGGTCCTGGACGTTGCCCCGGCTCTTGCTCATCCGCTCGCCGTCCGCCCCCAGGATCTGGCCCTGGTTGAAGAGCCGCCGGAACGGCTCCCGCTCGTGGACCAGGCCCAGGTCGGCCAGGGCCTTGGCGAAGAAGCGGCTGTAGAGCAGGTGCATCACGGCGTGCTCGGCGCCGCCGGTGTACTGGTCGACCGGGCACCACTCGGCCTCGAGACCGCCGTCGATCGGGCCGTCGGCGTTGTGGGGCGACAGGTAGCGCCACCAGTACCACGAGCTGTCGACGAAGGTGTCCATGGTGTCCGTCTCGCGGGTGGCCGGGCCACCGCAGCGCGGGCAGGTGGTGTGCAGGAACGCCTCGTTCGCCTTCAGAGGGCTCTCACCCGTCACCTTGAAATCGACGTCGCGGGGGAGCGTGACCGGCAGCTGGTCCTCCGGCACGCCCACGATCCCGTCGCGCTCGCAGTAGACCACCGGGATCGGTGTCCCCCAGTAGCGCTGGCGGCTGATCAGCCAGTCGCGGATGCGGTAGGTGACGGCCGGCTTCCCCTGTCCGCGCGCCTGCAGGTCGGCGACGATCGCAGCGAACCCGTCCGACGCCGTGCGGCCGCTGTACGGGCCGCTGTTCACCATCACCTCGTCCGCAGAGTGGGCCACGAACGCGGCGCCGCCGTCCGCGGCGCGTGCCACCTCCGCCGCCACTCGCGCGGCCGCCTCGGGGTCCGCGGGAGCGATCACCTGGCGGATCGGCAGGCCGAACTTCACGGCGAACGCGTAGTCCCGCTCGTCGTGGGCGGGGACCGCCATGATCGCGCCGGTGCCGTAGCCGAGCAGCACGTAGTCCGCGATCCAGATCGGGATCCGCTCGCCGTTGACCGGGTTGATGGCGTGGGCGCCCAGCGGGACGCCCGTCTTCTCCCGCTCGGTGGAGAGGCGGTCGATCTCGGACTTGCGCCGTGCCTCGTACTGGTAGCGTTCCACCGCCTCGCGCTGTGCCGGGTGCGTCAGCTTCGCCGCCAGCGGGTGCTCCGGGGCCAGCACCATGAACGTCGCCCCGAAGAGGGTGTCCGGCCGCGTGGTGAAGACGCGCAGCTCGTCACCGCCCGGCTGGTGCTCGTCGGGGGCGACGGTGAAGGCGACCTCCGCGCCCTCGGACCGCCCGATCCAGTTCGTCTGCATCACGCGCACCGGCTCGGGCCAGTCGATCCCCTCGAAGCGCAGCAGCTCGTCCGCGTACTTCGTGATCCGGAAGAACCACTGCTCGAGGTCGCGCTTGATCACCGGCGTGCCGCAGCGCCAGCAGTGGCGGTCCGCCCCCTCGACCTGCTCGCGCGCCAGCACGACCTGGTCCTTGGGGCACCAGTCCACGGGGGCCATGGCGCGGTACGCCAGGCCCGCCTCCAGGAACTTCAGGAAGAGCCACTGGTTCCAGCGGTAGTACTCGGGCTCGCAGGTCACCACCTGCGCGGCCCAGTCGAACGTGGCGCCCATCGAGCGCAGCTGGCGCCGCATGTTCTCGATG
>JAJYGO010000306.1 GCA_021785115.1 Chloroflexota bacterium
ACCGGTCTCGTCGAGCGCGACCACGTGGCTGACCTTGCGGTGCAGGTCCACCCCGAGGTACACCATCACTGGGCCTCCTCTCTTTGATCGCTTGCGTCTGGCAGATCCCCTTCAGGATCGCGCCATAAGCATCGGGGCGGAGGCCCGCTCCTTCATGGCATCAAGGGACGACAGGACTTCCCAGCGGCGGCTTCCTTCGCGCGTCCCGTACGTGCATCACTGCGGCGCTCAATCCAGCGGTCCGACGGTCGGGTACCCGCCGCCGATCTCTCCGAACCAGACCGACACGGGGTCGGGCGGCGGGTCTTCCGGGTTCGTCGCCGTGAGCGCGAGGAGGATCCCGGACCGGCCGGCGACGGCCAGGTGTCCGATGTCGACCGAGCCTGTCCAGTCGCTCCCCGGCCGGTCGAACAGGATCGGCGGATCCCTCTGCGGGAGCTGCTCCCACTCGGTGCCGTCCCTGCTCCGCCACGCGCCGCCGGTGCCGGCGACGACGTAGAACCAGCCCCCGCCCGCGGCCAAGAGCGGATACGTCGTCTCGCAGCCGGGGATCGGCACCGGGGCAGGGAACGGGAGGGCCTCGGTGCGGAGGCGCGTCCATCGCTCGCCATCGGCCGAGCCCCACATCTGGAGCGGCATCGCGACGTTCCGGGCGGCCGTCCGCGCGAAGACGAGCAGGTGGCCATCGGAGGCGACGAGCCGGTCCGGGACGATTCCGTCCGGCAACGCCTGCGACAATCGACGCCAGGTTCGGCCGTCGCGCGAGAGCCACACCGCCGGGTGTGCTGTCGGCGGGGCGCCCTCAGCCTGGAGCAGGACGTAGCCCGACTCCGCAGTAGCGACGTCGCGGAGTGAAGCGAGGTCGGAGAGCAGCGCGGGAAGCGGCCGCGCCGCGCTCCACCGCGTCCCATCCGGAGAGGTCCAGACGCATGTCCCGGTGCCGCATGTTCCGAGTGCGATGATCCCCGGAGCGCCGGTCCCGACGAGGGAGATCACGGCGCCGCCGAACGGGGCAAGGACGGACGCCGAGAGCCGGCGCCAGGTGAGCCCGTCACGTGTCGTCCACATCGCCAGCTCGACATTCCCGGGCGAGGCGCCCTCGCGACGTTTCCCCGAGGGTTCCTCCCCGACCGCGAGCACTCCCGATGGGATCCGCACGAGGAACGGGATCGCGATCGCCTCCCTGAAGACGTCACCCCTCCAGCTATTCCACGCGCGTCCGTCCGACGTCCACACGATCGCCCCCTGCGCGTCGTGGCCGGAGAGGACGAACCCACCGCTCCACGCGAGTCCCGCGTCGATCGCCTCGGCGCCCTTCCAGAGCATCGCCTTCGCGCTGCCCCCGGCCCGCGCCCATAGGAGCGACGCATTCGCCACGGGCACTCCGCCCGCCGATGGACCCGGGAGCTGCGAGCCCGCGAGCGGGGTACTCGCGACGGGTCGCCCGGTGGCAAGGCGCAGCGTCGACTTCGGGACGTCGCGAAGGGACCCTCCTCCCGATCGTCCAAAGACCCCGAGGAGCACGATCGCGGAGAGCGTCAGGACGAAGGTCGTGAGCGCGACCTTCGCGCCACGGCCGTCGCTCGAGAATGTGCCACCACTGCCGGACATCGGGAGCTCCGAGGCTCGCGGGTCTTGCGTCAGGCGCGGCGCCGATGGCGACTGCCCGACGTGGATCCGGGCAGCAGCTGCCGGCCGAGACGGGCGAGCGAGCGCTTCAGGCTCGAGAGCGCCGAACGTCGGCGGTCACGCGGGTGGGCGCGGCCTGTGTCGCTGTCGGCCACACCGTGGACGGTCGGGGACAGCCCGAGGTATGGGTTGTCAAACTGCCGGCCCTCGTCGATCCACAGGGCCGGGCCATTGCGAACGATCGCGGGCTTCGGCCTCGCGCGATCCCTGCTCATCTCGCGACCCTCCGCGCGGCTCGGTTGCGCACCCCCAGCCTCAGCCCCGAGCGGCACCCCGTCAAGAACCGGATGAAGTGCCGCCCGGGGGACTCTCTCGCCCTTCGGCGAGGACTCACGGAGCAGACTGCCAGACCTGGCTGTACATGCAGGTGGGGTCGTAGTCGTATCCGTACACGTCGTATCCGATGATCGAGCCGCCCATGCTGACCAGGATCATCTCGTGGACCGTGACGCTCGCGTCTACGTAGGGCGGGATCGGGCAGGTGATCGGCCGCTTCCAATTGGCGTAGAAGCGGAGGTCTCCGTAGGCGGTGGTGGAGCCGCTGCTCGTGAGCTGCATCGGGCCGAGAGTCCCGCTGTGGTAGACCTCCACGGCCGACACGGCGGTGGCCCAGGCCACGCTCCCGTTCGTGCACCAGTTGCCGGTGAGGCGATCGGTGCCGGAGCTCATCGGGGCGTTCAGGTAGTTGTGGATGTTGTAGCTGGCGTCGACATAGGCGCCGTGGCAGGTGATCGGATCGAGCGGCGTCGCAGCCGCGGTCGCGGGAATCAGGGCGGCCGCCAGCGTCGCCGCTGCTAGGGTTGTCGCGAGTCGCCGGATCATCTCTGCGTCCCTCCTTCTAGGTAAACCGCCTCCGAAATGTCGGCTTTCACCAATACTCGGCAAGGCGGTCGTCACCACCCCGTGCTGAATCGACAATGCTGCTGTGTGGACATTCGGCCCTGGCCACAACTCGGTCCGTCGCGATGTCTCTGACGGGGATCGTGGCAGGGACGGGATTGCCGGGTCCCAGGTCGAGTCCTGGCACGACCGAGGCCACCAGGCCATGGGCAGCGGCGTTCCAGGCGTCGCCCACGTAGGTGGTCTGCTGGTTGGGGCCGAAGTAGTAGTAGGCGCCGCTGTTGTAGATGTCGGTCGCGAAATGGCCGGCGATCCCGTTCACCGCCCTGAACGAGCTGATGCGGTCGTTCCAGCCGATCGTGCGCAGGTCGTCGTACGCCTGCGAGATGACCGTGTAACCGCCCGAGAAGTTCGCGTCGACATACACGTGGAGATAGGTGGCGGACGCGGCCGGGGAGGCAGCCAAGTCGGTGCTCTGTCGTGTCGCGAGGGCGTGCTTGAGCGCGGCAGGGCTGCGGAAGCAGTGGATGCGCGGGTAGTCGAGGTCGTGGCAGTACCAGTCGGGGATCTCGGAGACGGCGATGACGCGACCGTCGAGATCGGCCGTCACGGAGACCCTGACCGCCGTCGGCGGCGCCGCGCCGACCACCGCGGGGAGCCCCGAGGAGTGCCACAAGGCAGGCGCCGAGGGCCATACTGATGGACAGGTGGGCTCGTCCCATGCATCCCTCCCGGCCCCGCACCTCGGGGGCCTCGCGCGATGGGACGCAGCCCGACGATATCGGGGGCGGAGGGGTGGTGCCAGTGGGTGGAACCCTACGTCGCCGGTGGGGATTTCCCTACTTCCGCGCGGTGCGCGGCGGGGGCAGCATCGACCCGCTGGCAGGAGGGCCTGCGCCCGGACCAGAGGGTCCTATCCGTCGCGTCGAGCGACAGCCCGGGCGGTGCCGCCGTCCTTTGCGGTCTCGAGTCGCAAGGCAGCGTCGACCGATCCCGCTCGCTGGCGCATCGAGGCGACCCCCATGTGCCCCCTGAACGGCGCGGGCGAGCACGCCGCGGATCGTGGTGGCCGCGACGTGCACGCCGAGCCCTTGGAGCTCGCCCCCGATCCGGAGATATCTCCAGCGGGGAGTCTCTGCGCCAGGCGAAGGATCAGCGCGACGACATCGGGATCGATCAGCGGGCGACCGCGACCCCGCCGCGGGCACGTCCAGCGTCGGGCCACCAAGCGCCGATGCCACCCCAGAAGCGTCTCGGGCCGCACGACGAAGCTGGACCAGCGTCTTCAGGGCAGCACACGGGAGGCCGCGGCCAGGAACATCCGGTCGGCATCGGCCAGTTCGGGGCGGGCGACCTGCCCACCGACGTCCTCGAGTCGTTCGTGCTGCACACCCAGGGCCCGACCTACTACAACAACTGGTGGGCCGGCAAGGTCAAGTGGACCGATCCCGGCATGAAGGCCGACTGGCAGCAACTCGGCCAGATGGTCGCGAACAGCTCCGGCGGCGCGAACCGCAACTTGACCGCCAACTTCGCCAATGCCGGTGACCCGTTCCTCGCGACGCCGCCCCAAACGAAACCGCAGCGCCACCCGTTCGAGGAGGTGCCGGGTCAGGATGTACAGCAGCGATGGGAGCACGCCGTGGCTGCCTCCAGGTGGGCCGATCAGGGCACCCCACAGGGGTCGACACGGTTCGGTGGACACCCGACGCTGCGGGCCAGAGGCCCCTGGAAGAGTCTCCGATGCCCCGAACCGGCCCGCGTACACCCTTGTGGGCCTGTCTCCTATGCCGGCCCGGCGGACCCTGGTCGGCGGACCCATCGAAGCGCCGTCGGCTGGACGAGCTCGCGGAGCGGCGGCGCCTTGAACGACCGCTGCCGCTGGTCCGCTGGCGGTTCTCCGTAGAGGGTCGTCCGCTGGCGCGGCGTCCGGCCCACCGATCGGATCAGGGCCTCCATCGCCTCGGGCGGCAGCTCCTCGCCGTGCGAGGCCCCGGCCGCACGCGAGATCGACTCGTTCATGAGCGTCCCGCCCATGTCGTTCGCCCCGCTTTGCAGGACCGTGCGCGCGCCGGTGGGACCGAGCTTCACCCAGGAGGCCTGGATGTTCGGGATCAGCGGATGGAGGGCGAGGCGGGCGACCGCATGCATCAGGATCGCCTCGCGATAGGTCGGTCCACGCCGGGTGCGTCCCTTCAGGTAGAGCGGCGCCTCGAGGTGGACGAAGGGCAGGGGGACGAACTCGGAGATCCCGCCGGTCGCCGCCTGGAGCCGGCGGAGGGCGAGCAGGTGACGGGCCCACGAGCGGTACGTGTCGGCGTGGCCGAACATGATCGTGCTCGTCGTGCGAAGCCCGGTCCGGTGGGCGGTCGCGATCACGTCGAGCCATTCGCGCGTGGCGATCTTGTCGGGACAGATGATCGCCCGGACCTCGTCGTCGAGGATCTCGGCCGCGGTGCCGGGCAGCGTCCCGAGGCCGGCCGCCCGGAGGCGCCCCAGGAGTTCCGGGATCGTGACGCCCAGCGTCGCCGCGCCCTGGGTCACCTCGAGCGGCGAGAAGGCGTGGACGTGCATCTCCGGCACGGCCGCCTTGATCGCCGCACACACGTCGAGGTAGAACTGGCCGGTGAAGTCGGGGTGGATGCCGCCCTGGAGGCAGACCTCGGTGGCGCCGCGCTCCCACGCCTCGACACTCCGCCGGACGACCTCCTCGATCGGCAGCAGGTACGGCCGGCCGCGCAGGTTCTCCGCGAGCTTGCCCTTGCTGAACGCGCAGAACCCGCACTTGAAGTAGCAGACGTTGGTGTAGTTGATGTTGCGGTTGACGACGTAGGTGACGGTGTCGCCGTTGACCTCGCGGCGGACCTCGTCGGCCGCCTCCGCGATCGCCCCGACCTCGGAGCCCCGGGCCTCGAAGAGGCGGGCGATCTCGGCCTCCGTGAGCTCGTCGCCCGATCGAGCCCTGGCGAGGATCGCTGCGAGCGCCCCCGCCGCGCGTCCGGCCGGCGGCGGTGTCGAGGTCCGCGGCAGCGTCGACGGGCCGTCGCCTGTGATCCGCCCGAGCGGTGGGCTGTCCGGCGTGATCCCGGCGAACCAGTCGATCTCGCGGGCGAGGCCCTCGCCGTCGGCGTGGCGCAGGACGGCCGGGCGGACCGCCTCGTCGATCCAGCGCCCCGCATCCTGCACGTACTCGGGGTACACGGTCAGGCGCGGCACGAGCTCGAAGCCGCGCGAGGCGGTGCTCTCGCGCAGCTGCGCCAGGGTCGGCCACGGCGCCTCAGGGTTGACGTGGTCGACGGTGACCGGCGAGACGCCGCCCCAGTCGTCGATGCCCGCGTCGAGCAGGCGTCCGGCGTCGGTCGCGAGGTTCGGTGGCGCCTGGACATGGGCCGACGGGCCCAGGATCAGGCGGGCGAGCGCGATCGTCCAGAGGTGGTCCTCGAGCGACGGCTCGGGCGCGCCGGCCATCCGCGTCCCGGGCTTCGCCCGGAAGTTCTGGACGATGACCTCCTGGATGTGGCCGTAGCGCGCGTGCAGGTCACGGATCGCGAAGAGCGCGTCGAGGCGCTCCGCGCGCGTCTCGCCGATCCCGATCAGGATCCCGGTCGTGAACGGGATCGCCAGCCGCCCGGCCGCCTCGATCATCGCCAGGCGTCGCGCCGGATGTTTGTCCGGCGAGGCCCAGTGGGGCCCGCCGCGCTCGGCCAGCCGCTCCGCCGTCGTCTCGAGCATCAGGCCCTGGGACGGCGCGACTGTCCGCATGCGGGCGAGCTCGCCCCCGGCGAGCACGCCCGGGTTCGTGTGCGGCAGAAGACCCGTCTCGCGCAGGACCGCGGCGGCGACCTCGGCCAGATAGCCGATCGTCGTCTCGTGGCCAAGCGCGGCGAGCTCGTCGCGGGCGACCCGGTAGCGGAGCTCCGGCCTGTCGCCGAGGGTGAACAGCGCCTCGAGGCAGCCGGCGGCCGCGCCGGCCCGGGCGATGTCGACGGCCTCGTCCACCCGGAGATACGCGGCCTCGCCGCGCCGCGGCGGCCGGGCGAAGGTGCAGTAGCCGCAGACGTCCCGGCAGAGCTTCGTGAGCGGAATGAAGACCTTCGGAGAATAGGTGATCCGCGCGCGGCCGTTCGCGTCTCGCTCGTCGGCCGCGCGCCGCAGAAGCGCCTCGAGCGCCGGTCCGGACTCGATCTCGATGAGGTCGGCCGCCTCGGCGCGACCGATCCCGGAAGGGACCGGCTCGGCCGCGATCGTGGGGACCAGCGTCATCGGTTCACTCCTTGACTGCGGACTGGCTCGGCTCGTTCGCGGCGCTCGTGGAGCCGCTCGAGATCGCGCGGAGCAGGCGGGCCATCTCGACCGCGTCGCGGGCGGCATCGGCGCCGCGCCGGTAGCGCCCGTCCGCGCGGTCCCAGGCCTGCTCGAGGGTGTTCACCGTGAGGACCCCGAAGATGACCGGGCGGCCCGTCTCGAGGCCCACCCGAAGAATGCCGTCGGCTGCCGCTCCCGCGACGAAGTCGAAGTGCGGGGTCTCGCCGCGGATGACCGCGCCGAGGCAGATCACGGCGTCTGGCGGGTCGGGGGCCCGAAGGATGGCCTGCGCGGCGATCGGCAGCTCGAACGCCCCGGGGACGCGCACGACCGGGACGTCGGCAGGCCGGATGCCGAACGAATGGAGCTCGGCCGCGGCCGTCTCGAGGAGGCGGTCCACGACCTCGGCGTTGAACCGGGCGGCCACGATCGCGACGCGCAGGCCGTCGCCCGGGGTCGACACGGAGTGGGTCATCGGACGGACCTCAGCAGGTGGCCCAGGCGCTCGCGCTTCGCGGCGAGGTAAGCCTCGTTCGTCGGGACGGCCGGGATCTCGAGCGGGACGCGCTCGACGACCTCGATCCCGCCACGGTCCAGGCCGCTCACCTTGGCCGGGTTGTTCGTCAGGAGACGGATCCGGCGCACGCCGAGGTCGAGGAGGATCTCCGCGGCGCGGCGGTACTCGCGCAGGTCCGCCGGGTAGCCGAGGGCCTGGTTGGCGTCGACGGTGTCGAGTCCGGCGTCCTGGAGAGCATATGCGCGGATCTTCTCCCGCAGCCCGATCCCCCGTCCCTCCTGGCGCAGGTAGAGGAGGATGCCGCGGCCTGCTGCGCCGATCCTGCGGAGTGACTCGTCGAGCTGCGGCCCGCAGTCGCAGCGGAGCGATCCGAGGACGTCTCCGGTCAGGCACTCCGAGTGGAGGCGGACGAGCGGTGGCGCTCCGCCCGGGTCGCCGAGGACGAGGGCGAGATCGACCGGCCGGCCGGCCGCGTCGTCGTAGGCGATGAGCCGGAAGCGGCCGTGCTCGGACGGGAGCCAGCTCTCGGCGCCGCGCCGGACCCGGCCGCCGGGGCGGGCGCCGGCCGCCTGCTCCGTCGACGCCGGCGGCACCTCACCGGGAAGGTCGAGCCGCTCGAGCAGCTCGGCGACCGTGACGAAGGCCAGCTGATGGGCCGCTGCAAAGCGCTCGAGGTCCCGCGCCCGGGCCATCGAGCCGTCGGGGTTGACGATCTCGGCGATGACCGCGGCCGGGGTGAGCCCCGCGAGACGGCAGAGCTCCACGGCGGCCTCCGTGTGGCCGCGACGCTCGGCGAGCCCCCCGCCGGCTGCCCGGAGCGGGAAGACGTGCCCCGGCCGGAGCAGGTCCGAGGGTCGGGTGGCGGGATCGATGAGCGCCCGGACGGTCGCCGCCCGGTCGAGTGCCGACATCCCCGTGGAGACGGCGGCGGCATCCACGCTGACGGCGAACGCGGTCCCCTGCGGGCCGGTGTTGACGACCGTCATCGGCGGCAACCCGAGCTCGTCGAGGCGCCGGCCCTCCATCGCCACGCAGACGAGGCCGCGCGCCTCACGGATGAGGAACGCGAGCCACTCGGCCGTC
>JAJYGO010000348.1:0-1065 GCA_021785115.1 Chloroflexota bacterium
TGCCGCCGATGGAGCTGCCGCGGCCGGCGCCGGCGGACGTCGAAGAGGGCCGCGACGCCGCCCTGGCCGGTTCCGACGGGCAGGACGGCGCCGGTCCCGTGCCGCCGGGCCGCGGCGCGACCCAGGCGCAGGTCGCGCCGGCCCACGGTGGATCGCGGACGAACGGCGACGGGGACGCGACGCCGTCCGTCGCCCAGGCTGTCGCGGCCGCGCGCAAGCCACCGACGTACACGGCGGTCATGGCCGAGGAGCTCGTGGCGATCGGCGCGGAGGATCGGCGCGTCGTCGCGATCACGGCCGGGATGCCGACGGGCACGGGCCTGAACCGCTTCCAGGCGGCGTACCCCGAGCGCTTCTTCGACGTCGGGATCGCCGAGCCGCACGCCGTCACGCTCGCGACCGGCCTCGCGCTCGGCGGCCTGCGCCCGTACGTCGCGATCTACTCGACGTTCCTGCAGCGCGCGTTCGACCAGACCGTGCACGACGTGTGCCAGAACGACCAGCCGGTCGTGATCGGCGTCGACCGTGCGGGGCTCGTCGGCGAGGACGGCACGAGCCACCAGGGGATGTTCACGCTGCCGGCGCAGCGGCAGCTCCCCAACCTGGTGATCGCGTCGCCGAAGGACGAGCAGGAGCTCCGGCGGCTGCTCCGCACCGCGTTCGCGCAGGAACATCCGTTCGCGCTCCACTACCCGCGAGACCCCGGGTTCGATCTTCCCGAGGCGCCGCCCACCCCGATTCCGATCGGCGAGGCCGAGCTCCTCCGCGACGGCCGCGAGATCCTGTTCGTCGGGTTCGGCCCGATCGTCATGCGGGCGCTCGCGGTCGCCGACCGGCTCGCCGCCGAGGGCTGGTCGGTCGGCGTCATCAACGCGCGCTGGGCACGGCCGCTCGACGAGACGCTGATCCACGGACATGCGCGAGGCGCAAGCCTGCTCGTGACGTTCGAGGAGAGCGTGGAGGCCGGCGGGTTCGGATCCGCGGTGCTCGAGTCGATCGCCCGTGCCGGGATCGCGGACGCGACGCTGCGCGCCATCCCCGTCCGCATCGTCGGGATCCCGGAGA
>JAJYGO010000348.1:1075-8428 GCA_021785115.1 Chloroflexota bacterium
CCACGGGTCCGTGGCCGACCTGCGCGAGACACTCCGGCTGGACGTGCCCGGGCTCGAGGCCCAGGTGCGGGAGACGATCGCCGCGCTGGGCATCACGCCGTCGCGGCCGGTCCTCCGGGCGCGCTCCGCCTGAGCCGCGTCCGGCTCGACCAGCTGATCGTCGCCCGGGGACTGGCGGAGACCCGGTCGCGCGCGCAGGCGCTGCTGCTCGGCGGGCGGGTCCGAATCGGCGCCGGGGATGGCGCCCGGACGGACCGCAAGGCCGGCGATCTCGTCGACGAAGGCATCGAGCTCTCGCTGGTCGAGGACGCCCCGTACGTGTCGCGCGGCGGAGAGAAGCTCGCCGGCGCACTCGACGCGTTCGGCGTGGACCCGGCCGGACGAGTGTGCCTGGACGTCGGTGCGTCGACCGGCGGCTTCACGGACTGTCTGTTGCAGCGCGGTGCGGCGCGTGTCTATGCTCTCGACGTGGGTCGCGGCCAGCTCGCTCCGTCGCTCCGCGCCGATCCCCGCGTGGTGTCCATGGAGCGGACGCACGCGCGTCGGCTCGATCCCGGCGACCCCGAACACGTCGAGCTCCCGGAGCGTCCCTCGCTTGCCGTCATCGACGTCTCGTTCATCTCGCTCACGCGCCTGCTCGGTGCCGTCGTGGCGGCGCTCGCGCCGGGGGCCGAGATCGTCGCGCTTGTCAAGCCACAGTTCGAGGCAGGGCCGAAGCTCGCCGCCGGCGGGGTGGTGCGCGATCCGGCGGTGCACCGCGACGTGCTCGACCGGGTCCGCCACTTCGCCGGGTCGATCAACCTCGACGTCCGCGGCGAGACCGCTTCCCCGCTGCTCGGCCCCGCGGGCAACCGCGAGTTCTTCCTCCACCTCGTGGCGCCGTCATGACCGCGTGCACCCGGACCGCGCGCACGGGCATCGGCGCGCCGATGGTCGCGTCGTGACCGCCCTCGGCCGGCTCGGCTTCGCGTACAACCCGACGATCCCGGCGGCCACGGATCTCCTCGAGCGCGCGCGGCGCTGGTGCGACGAGGCGGGCGTCGGGCACTGGGACGTGGCGGCGGCCGACCCGGAGCGGCTCATCGCCGGTCTGCCTGGAACCGACATCCTCGTCGTGCTCGGGGGCGACGGCACGCTGCTGCGCGCCGCGCACGCCGTCGCCTCCGCCGAGGCCGACGTCCCGATCCTCGGCGTCAACCTCGGCAAGGTCGGCTTCCTGTCCAAGGCCGAGGCGCACGAGCTCGAGCGGGTGCTGTCGCGCGTGCACGAGGGCGACTACGAGCTCGAGGACCGCATGGTGCTCGAGGCGCGCGTGCTGCCCGGCGGGCGCGACGTGGGCCGCCGGGCGTACGTCGCGCTGAACGACGCCGCGATCGTGCGGGCGCGCGAGGCGCGCGTCGTGCGCCTCGAGGTGAGCATCGACGGTTCGCACCTCGCCACGTACGTGGCGGACGGCGTGATCGTCGCGACGCCCACCGGCTCGACCGGGTACTCGTTCAGCGCCGGCGGCCCGATCCTCGACCCGACGAGCCGGAACCTGGTCGTCACGAGCGTGGCCGCGTACCTGAGCTCCGTGCGGTCCGTGGTCGTCGGACCGCGGCACACGGTGCGCGTGCAGGTGCTCGCCGCGTTCGACGTGCTGGTCAGCATCGACGGGCACCACGACGTGCTGCTCAACGTGGGGGATGCCGTCGAAGTCCGGGCCCGGCAGCGGCCGCTCCGGTTCGTCGAGCCACGGGGCGCCCCGGCGTTCTGGGACCTGCTCCGCGAGAAGGCGCAGCTGCTGCCGTCGTGACGCTCGTCGAGCTCGACGTCCGCGATCTTGCCCTGATCGAGCGCGTCCGCCTCGAGCCCGACCCCGGCTTCACGGTCATCACCGGCGAGACCGGTGCCGGAAAGTCGCTGCTGATCGACGCCCTCGCGCTCGTGCTCGGGGGGCGCGGCGAAGCCGGGCTCGTTCGCTCGGGAGCGGCCGTGGCGAAGGTCCAGGCGCTGTTCGATCGCGATCCCGAGCCGCTCATCTGCACGCGCGAGGTGAGCGCATCGGGTCGCAGCACCGCGCGGGTGGACGATTCCGCCGTGACGGCCGCCCGCCTGGCGGAGGTCGCGGGGCCGCTCGTCGAGATCCACGGACAGCACGACCAGCAGCGGCTGCTCGAGGCCACGCATCAGCGCGACCTGCTCGACGCGCACGGTGGCCACGGTGATCTGCGGGCGCGCGTCGCTGTCGCCGTCGAGACCTGGCGCGCGAACCGCGCCGCGCTCGAGGCGCTCGAGGGCGAGCCGCGGACGACGGCGCGGATGCTCGAGCTGCACGAGCACGAGGCCGACGAGATCGAGTCGGCCGGGCTCCGGCCCGGCGAGGCCGACGAGATCCGCGAGCGGCTGGCCGGCGCGGCGGCCGGCGAGCAGGTGGCCAGGCTCGTGGCGTCGATCACGGACCGGCTGTCCGGCGAGGGGACCGGCGCGCACGACGTGCTTGCGCGGACCTCGCGCGACGCGGACGAGCTGGCGCGGTTGGAGGCGCGGTTCGCGCCGCTGGCCGAGCGGCTCGCCGGGCTGCTCGCGGAAGCCGACGACGTGGGGTTCGAGCTCGCGCGAGCGGCGGCGGCGATCGAGCACGACCCGGCGGTGATCGCGGCGCTGGAGGAGCGCCTGGGCGTGATCTACGCGCTCGAGCGAAAGTACGGCCCCGACGAGGAGGCGGTGCTGGCGCACGGGGAGCGCGCCCGGGCGCAGGCGGAACGGCTGCGCGGACTCGACGCGCAGCGGGCTTCCCGGTCGGCCGAGGACGAGCGCCTGGAGGCGGAGGCGAGGTCGGCGGCGCGCGCGCTGACCGAGGCGCGGACCTCCGCCGCGGAGCGGCTCTCGGTGGAGGTCTCGCGCGCGCTCGCGGACCTCGGGTTCCGCCAGGCGCGCTTCGAGGTCGCGCTGCAACCCGGTGACCTGTCGTCCGCCGGCGCCGAGGCGGTCCAGTTCCTCCTCGCCCCGAACCCCGGGGAGCCGTCGATGCCGCTCGCCCGGATCGCGTCGGGCGGCGAGCTGTCGCGCGTGTCACTTGCCGTGAAGGAAGTGCTCGCGGCGGCCGATGCGACGCCCACGCTCGTCTTCGACGAGATCGACGCCGGCATCGGTGCGCGCTCCGCCGATCCCGTCGGCCGGAGCCTGCGGCGCCTCGCGTCCGCGCACCAGGTGTTGTGCGTCACGCACCTCGCGCAGATCGCCGCCCATGCCGACGCGCACTGGCGGATCGAGAAGCGCGAGCGCGACGGCCGGACGGTGACCGAGGTGCGGAGGCTCGCCGGCGATGAGCGGCTCGCGGAGCTCGCGCTGATGCTCGGCGGCGAGGGCGGTGGGCCGGCGGCACGGGCCGCGGCCGAGGAGCTGCTCGAGCGGGCCGCGCATGGGTGACTCCGGCGGGATTGCGAACGGCCGGCCTGGCGCACCGCCCGCACTCGCGCCTGGCCCGGGCCACGCACGTCGCGCGGCACCCGCGCGCCGTCCGCGGCACGGGGACGAATACGCCCGCGGAGCCGCGTCCGTGCCGCAGGACCTGCAGGCCGCGATCGAGGCGTACCTCCTGTACCTCCGCGTGGAGCGCGGTCTCTCGCCGCTCACGATCCGGGCGTACGAAGGCGACCTTCGCGGGTTCGCGACGAGGCCCGGCGCGGAGTGCTGGGCGACGAGCCCGGACCCCGCGATCGCCCACCTCGCCGCGCTCACCCGTCCGCCCCGCGCGCTGCGCCCGTCCAGCCATCGCCGGAAGGCCGCCGCGATCCGGGCGTTCTACCGGTTCGCGTATGCGGACGAGCGGATCGACGTCGACGTGGCGGCGGCGCTCGACCTGCCGCGCCAGGCCCGGCGACTGCCCGACGTGCTCGACGCGGAGGAGGTCGTCCGGCTGCTCGAGGCCGTCCCGATGCCGGCCGATCCGCCCGCATCGGATGCCGAGGCGGTGGCGGTCCGTGACCGCGCGCTGCTCGAGCTGCTCTACGCGAGCGGCCTGCGGATCGGAGAGGCGCTCGGGCTCGACGTGCGGGACGTGTCGCGGGACGGCGCGTTCGTCCGGGTCATCGGCAAGGGTGACCGGGAGCGGCTCGTGCCGGTCGGCGAACCCGCGCTCGAGGCCCTCGATCGCTGGCTCGACGAGGTGCGGCCGGCGTGGGCGGCGCGCGGCGCGAAGGCTCGCGGCCGGCCCGGCACGGACGACGCGCTGTTCGTGACGAGCCGGGGAGCGCGCCTGACGCGAATGGCCGCGTGGCGAGGCGTCCAGCGGGCTGCGCGCGTCGCCGGGCTGTCGGCTCATGTCACCCCGCACACGCTGCGCCACAGCTTCGCCACGCACCTGCTCGAGGGCGGAGCCGACCTGCGCGTCGTTCAGGAGCTCCTCGGACATGCGAGCATTGGCACCACGCAGCTGTACACGCACCTGACCGGGGAGCGCATCCGGCAGGTGTACGCGCGGGCCCACCCGCGGGCGTGAACTGAGGATCGGGCGAGATGGGATACACGGACTCGCTGCTGGCCGACGGTGAGATCGTCGTGCGCCGGGCGCGGCAGCATCTGCTGGCGCTGGCGCCCGAGGCCCGCCGCGCGTGGGTCCTGCTCCTGGTCGGGATCGTCGCGCTCGCCGCGGGCCTCTACGTGTCGAACGGCGGAGCGCCGTGGCCGTCGATCGGGTCGGGGCTGTCGATCGTCGCCCTCGTCGCGCTCCTGCTCGGCCTCGCCGACCTCGCGTATCGCCTGGCGCGCTGGCGGGCGCAGGACTACGTCGTGACGAACCGTCGCGTCGTGCTCGTGGAGGGCATCCTCAACAAGCGCGCCGCGGACTCGTCGCTCGAGAAGATCAACGATGCGATCCTCTCGCAGGACGTCCTCGGGCGGATCCTCGGATACGGCGACCTGGAGATCCTCACCGCGTCGGAGTCCGCGATCGACCGGTTTCGGATGCTCTCGGAGGCTGCGGCATTCAAGCGCGAGATGCTCAACCAGAAGCATTCGCTCGAGCTCGAGGTCGGGCGGCCCCCCGCGGCGCCGTTCCGGGCGGAGGCGGCATCCCGGGTCGACTCGTCACCCGGCGCAGGTCCGCCGCTCCGGGACCGTCTCCCGTCGGACGCACCCGTCGCGCCCCTCGCGCCCGCCGAAGAGCCGGGTCGCGGGTGGAGGCCGCGACCGGCCGACGCCCAGCCGGGAACCGGCGTGCCGCTGACCGAGGTCTCGCCCGCAGCCGTGGCGACGGCGCCACTCGAGCCATTCGTCGCCACCCTGCCGCCACAGGCATCGTTCGACCCCGAGCAGGTGACGGCGACGCTCGCGCGCCTCGCGGACCTGCGCGACCGCGGCGCGATCACGCCCGGCGAATACGAGGCCAAGAAGGCGGAGCTGCTCGCGCGGCTCTGAGATGCCCGGCTACCATGACGAGTGACGCCCGCACGCGGAGGCTCCGTGAACCCCCAGCTGATCCCGGCCCTGATCGCGGTGGCCATCATCCTGCTCGTGGGCTTTCCGGTCCACGAGTTCAGCCATGCGCTCGCCGCCGACCGGCTGGGGGACCGCACCGCTCGCTACCTGGGCCGCCTCTCGCTCAACCCGCGCGTGCACTTCGATCCTCTCGGCGCCGGCCTGCTCGTGCTCAGCGCGATCTCGGGCGGCATCTTCATAGGCTGGGCCAAGCCGACGCCGGTGAACCCGAGCAACCTGGAGGGCGGCCACCGCGGCGAGGCGATCGTCGCCGCGGCGGGTCCGGTCTCGAACCTGATCATGGCCGCGATCGTCGCCATCCCCGTCCGTGCCGTCCTCGCGGTCGGCCTTCTCGATCCCTACAGCGAGCCGCAGCGCACGCTGCTGCTCGTGCTGCTGTTCCTCGTCGAGATCAACGTCTTCCTGTTCATCTTCAACCTGATCCCGATCCCGCCGCTCGACGGCTACAGGGTGCTGCTCGGCGTGGTGAGCCCGCGGACGGCGTGGCAGCTCCGTCAGTACGAGCGGTACGGGCTGTTGCTGATCGTGGTCATCTTCCTGGTCGGCGGTCGCATCATCGGCCCGATCGGAACGACGATCGCCAACTTCCTTGTCGGCCAGCCGATCTTCTGACGGGATGTCCTGGTGGACGCGCAAGGTCGGGCAGTTCGCCACGCACCTCCACGCGGGCGTGCGAGACGAGGAGCGCCGCGAGCTGGACGCCTGGCTGACGCCCGACCAGCAGCGCCTCTTCGAGTCGATGCACCCTGCCGACCGCCGCCACGGCCTCGACGTCGTCCGGCGGCTGCGGTCCGAGGGGTGGGACGACCCGGAGGTGCTGCTCGCCGGCCTGTTCCACGACGCCGGGAAGGGCCGCACCGGCCTCTGGCCCCGCGTCGCGTTCTCGCTCGGCGAGCGATACGGGGCGCTGCCCCGGGCCGCGGCCGGCGTCCTCCCCGGGTTCGGCGCCTCCCTCCGGACCCTCGATCGCCATCCGCAGACCTCGGCCGAGCTCGCGCTGCGCGCCGGGTGCACGCCGCGCACCGCGGAGCTCATCCGGCACCAGGCCGCGCCGGTCGATCCGGCCGGAGAGGCGCTCCACCGCGCGGACGAGGCGAGCTGATGCCGGACGCACGACGCCGCCGGCCCGGGATCCGGGTCGCGGTCACGTTCGGTGAGGGCCGCCGGCCCGAGCAGGCGACCCAGGTCCGCGTGGGTGGCGCGATCGATCCGGCACGAACCGGAGGCCGGAGCCCGGAAGGCCGGGGCCCGGAGCGGCACGCAGGCGAACCAGACCTGCCGGCGAGCGCCATGCCTGCCGGTGGAGCGTCCACCGGCGTCCGAGCGACAGTCCCGCGGCCGGCGGCAGCGCAGGCTGCCGCGCTCGTGCGCGAGGACCGGCTCGCCGCCACGTCCGACCCCGACACGGACCCCGTCGCGTTCGAGGGCCCGCTCGCGCTGCTGCTCTCGCTCATCGAGGCGCGCCAGCTCGACGTCCTGACGGTGCCGCTCGGCGGGCTCGCGGGGGCATACCTCGAGGCGCTTGCCGGGCTCGAGGGGGAGCGGCTGAGCTACCTCAGCGCCTTCATCGCGGTCGCCGCCCAGCTCATCGTGATCAAGTCGCGTGCCCTGCTGCCACGTCAGCCCGTGGACCAGGCGGCCGCGCAGGACGAGGGACCGGATCCCGAGGTCGAGCTCCGGCGCCGGCTCATCCTCTACCGTGCGTACCGGGACGCCGGCCAGTGGCTCGGCCGTCGCGCGGCTGGGTTCGGCCCCCTCGTGCGACGCGAACCCGCGCTCGCACAGGCGGCCGGCCTCGCCGGGGCACGGCCGCCGCATGAGCCGCCGCTCGACCCGGGCCTGCTGGAGCGCGCGCTGCGCCGGGCCGCGCAC
>JAJYGO010000380.1 GCA_021785115.1 Chloroflexota bacterium
CGCCGCTTCGGCTGCGGCGGGTGGCGGCGTCTCGGCTGCGGCCGGCGCCGCTTCGGCTGCGGCGGCCGGCGGCGGTTCGGCCGAGCCGGTCCTCGTCGGGACCGCGGCACGTGCCGAATCCACGACGGGTGACGAGATTGTCCGGACTGGTCTTGTCGCGTTCGAGCCGGCGTTCGAGCCGGCGCTCGACGGCGGGGCGCTCCCCGGCCGGGCGCGACGATCGCTGGTCCGTGCGGCTGCAGCACTCGGCCTGGCCATCCTGGTCCCGGTCACGTTCGCGGGGCTGGTGACCTGGGCGTGGCAGCCACAGCCCGGCGCCGTCACGATCCAGGCAGCCGTCGTCAACGCCGACACGGGGACGACGGTCACCGCCGGCGACGGCTCCGCCAAGCAGCTCACGCTGGGCAAGGACATCAGCGACGATCTGGTCGCGGGCGGGTCGGGCAGCACGTCCGGCGCCTCGGACCCGGCCTCGAGCGGCCTCGGCGCAGCCGGCGTCGCGTGGACCGCCACGGACGCGAAGGCAGCGGCCGATGGGCTCGCATCCGGCCAGTACGCGGCCGTCCTGACGATCCCCGCCGACTTCTCGCAGGACATCGCGGCGATCCGCGCCGGCACGTCCGGCAGCACCCCCGCGGCGACCCTGCACCTGGAGACGGGGAGCGGCGGCGGCAACGTCGCCACTGCGGTCGCCCGTTCGGTGAGCGACGCGATCACCGCGTCCGCGACCCGCAATGCCACCGCCTCCTACGTCGAGGACGTCCTGCTCGGCGTGTCCACCGCCCAGAACGACGTCACGCACGCGGCATCCTCGGCGAAGGACGTGGCGAACAGCGCCACCTCCCTCGCGAGTTCGGCCAGCGGCGTCAACGCGGTGTCGGGCGAGATGGTGTCCGGGCTCGGCAAGCTGGCGTCGGGGACCTCGGCGTCGGTCAGCGGCACGGCAAGCCTCGTCGATGCCACCAGCCAGCTCGCCTCGGGCACAAAGCAACTCGCCGCGGCTGCCTCGACGCTCGCGGCGGGCGCCAGCAAGACCGCCTCCGGCGCCTCGGCGCTCGCAACCGGGGCATCGTCGCTCGCCAGCGGCCTCGTCGCCCTCGAAGCGCACACCAGGACGCTGCCGGCGCAGACCTCGCAGCTCGCCTCCGGGGCATCGGACCTCGCGGCGGGCGTGTCGCAGACCGTCTCGGGCATCGAGTCGCTCTCGGCCGGGCTCCAGACGCTGGCCAGCAACACCACCGGTCTGGGCAGCCAGGTCCACGCGCTCGACGTCGGGGCGGCAAGCCTCGCCAGCGGTGCCCACGACCTCGAGACCGGCGCGTCGCAGGCAGCGGCGGCCGCGGCCGGCGTGTCGACCGGGGCCAGCGGCCTCAAGAGCGCCGTCGATGCGTACACCGGCGCGGTCGATCAGCTTGCCGCCAACTGCACCGGGATGGGCGGTGGCGCAACCGTGTGTGGTGCGCTCACCGGCATCGCGAACGGCTCGGCAACCGTGCGCGACACCGCGGCAACCGTCGCCTCGGGCGCGAGCCAGGCATCTGCTGCGGCCGCGGGCGTCGCCAGCGGGGCCGTGTCCACATCCAGCGGCGCAGACAGCCTGCACAGCGGGTTGTCCCAGCTCGCGGCCGGCGCGCCGGCGATCGAATCCGGGATCGCCTCGTCGGCCGCCGGGGCGTCTGCCCTGGCCGCGGGCGCTGCGCAGCTGACGCCCGGCGCCAGCCAGCTCGCCGACGGCACCAGCCAGCTCGCCGCCGGCATGCCGCAGCTCGTCGACGGCGTGTCGGCCCTGAGCTCGGGCGCCTCGCAGACGGCATCGGGCGCCACCCAGCTCTCGACCGGCGCGAGCGCCCTCGCAAGCGGCGCCGACAAGCTGGCGTCCGGCCTCGACACGACGGCAGCCGGCGCGACGAAGCTGGCGTCCGGGACGAAGACGGCGGCCAGCGGTGCCACCCAGCTGACCGACGCCATCAACCAGGCCCTCGACGGGGCCCGGCTGGTACAGGCGGAGACTGGCCTGCTCGCCACCGACGGCACGTCGCTCTCGAGCGATGCCTCGAAGGTCTCCGACTCGCTCACGACGACGGCGGGCTCCATGCCCGCAACGGGCACCGCCGACCGCTCGCAGGTGGCCGCGCGCGTGGCCGACCCGGTGACCGTGCAGACCACGGCCGCCGACGGCAGCCCGGCGGGGATCGCGCCGCTGGCGATGGTCCTGGCGCTCTGGCTGGGGGCGCTGGCGGCGCTGCTGGCCGTGCCGTCGATGGGCCGCGGGCGGGGCTGGTGGACCAGGCCGGTGGGCGCGGTCGGGCTGGCGGCGGTCGCCGGGCTCGTCGCGGCGGGGCTGATGGTCGCCGGGCTCGACCTCGGCGTCGGGATCGCCATCGCGCGCCTCCCGATGCTCGTGGCCATGAGCCTGCTGACCGCGGCGGCCTTCGCGGTGCTCATCGGGGCGCTGGAGTCGGCGTTCGGGCTCCGCGGCTGGGTGACTGCCCTGCTGCTGGCCGGGCTCGGCGTCGCAGCGTCGGGCTACCCGTTCGGCGTCGACGCGCTACCGGGGCCGCTCGCGTTCATCCGGCCGCTGCTGCCGACCTCGTGGGCCATCGACGCGATCCGCGCCTGCATCGAGAGCGCGAGCTCCTCGGTGTCGGTGGGCGTGGCGGTGCTGGTCGCGTGGCTGATCGTGGCACCCTCGTGGTGGTGGCAGTCACCGTGAGCGTGGAGCGGCGCACCGCTTCCCGGTCGCGCCTGACGGCATAGGGGGGTCGCCATCGGCCCGGGAGGCCGCCGTCGGCGCAGGCGCGGACTGGTTGCCACCGGCGCCGGGCGAGGTTGCCATCGGCCCCGGGGGCGGGAGGGCTGCGGTCCGGGCCGGCGCCCGCTCAGTTCAGGCGGTCGGACAGCGAGGCACGGTCGGGGACGTACAGCCCGAGGCGACGGTCGAGCAGGTCCAGCTCGCGGCGCAGCAGGCCGTCGAGGTCGCGCAGACGCTCCTCGGCCGTCGACGCCTCGAGCAGCGCCTGCTTGCGGTCGAGTTCGGCCTGGACGATCCCGGTCAGCAGGAACGACAGCGCCGACGGGTCGTCTGGCACGCGGAGCGACTCGACCGTGACCTCCTCGGTGGCGTCCACCTGGACCTCGGCCGCCACCTCCTCGACCGGGTCGTCGTCGACCTCGACCTCAACCTGGACATCGACGGGCAGGCCCAGCTCGCCGTCGCGCGGCTGGAGCTCGCGCAGGTATTCGATGAACCGGGCGCCGACTCGCTGGACCAGACGCCCGGCGACCTCCTCGTCGCCCACCGCGTCGGGGAGCGGCTCCACGTCGGCCACCAGGTACGGCTCGGAGGCTGCGTCCACCTCCAGCACGCTGAAGCGGCCCGTGCCCACCACGAGGAGGTCCCAGCGGCCGTCGGCGTACTTGCTCGCTTCGCGGATCTCCGCGAACGTCCCGACTCCGGCGATCGCGATCTCGGTCGCCACGCCATGGCGGAGCGCAACCTCGGACCCCTCGCGGATGAGCACCACGCCGAAGGGCGTCGACGAGTCGAGGCAGCGGCGGACCATGACGCGGTAGCGCTCCTCGAAGATGTGGAGCGGCAGGGCGATCCCCGGCGCCAGGACGGTGTGGAGGGGGAAGAGCGGTAGGCGCACGAATCGAAGAGTAAGGCGGGTCGCGATTCGGGGACGCGGCGGCGAGGGCGCGCGGCCTGGTCGATCACGTTGCGTTCGCGACGCAGCCGGGCTGCGGCGCCGACCAGAACGGGCGGTGCGCCGATGGCGGTGGGGCCGATGGCGCTCCGCACCGAGGAATCATCGAGCCGCCGGTGGCCGGCGGCTCGGGATCGGGCGGTTGGGGTTGTTCAGGCGCCTGGGGCGCCCCACGACCTCGGTGCGGTCAGTGAGAGCAGGCTCGCGGCGTGCCCTCGTCCTCGGCGGTTCGGAACGAGGAGCCGCAGCCGCAGCCGGAAACCGCGTTGGGATTGACGACGGTGAACCCGGCGCCCATCAGGGTGTCGACGTAGTCGATGGACGAGCCGTTGAGCAGCGGCACGCTGTTGCTGTCGACGTAGACCCGCACGCCGTTGGTCTCGAGGACGTTGTCGTCCTCGGCGGGCTGGTCCTCGAGCATCATCCCGTACCGGAAGCCCGAGCAGCCGCCCGAGTAGACGTACACGCGCAGGCCGATCGCGGGACTCGGCTCTTCCTTCGTCAGCTCGCGAAGCTTGGTCGCGGCGGCGTCGGTCAGATTGACGATCGAGGGCTGGGCGTCGATCACAGCGGGTTCTCCTTCGGGTCGCGGGCCCCGGACCGCCCGGCCCGGAGCTCGTGAATCGTACGCACCGCAACGGATTTCGTCCACACCCATGGCGAAATTGCACGGCGGCGCCCAACGGCCCGGCACCGCGGCGCGAAATGACGCTGACCGAGGCGGCTGACCGAGGCGGCCGACGAGGCGCCCCCGCCGAGGCGGCCGACGAGGCGCCCCCGCCGAGGCGGCCGACCGAGCGGCCCCGGCGAGGCGGCTGACCGAGGCGGCCGACGAGGCGCCCCCGCCGAGGCGGCGTGAGTCGGGTCAGACTCATTCGAGCTGGAGCCGAGCGTGGGAGGAGGCCCAGACTGGCACTTCGAGCGGCCACCCACGCTCACTGACACCGGAATTGAGTCGGACCTGACTCGCGTTCGCGCGCAAGGTGGAGGGCCAGGCGGAGGGCAGGCTGGGCCTACGCCTCCACCCGCTCGACCACGGTCGCGATCCCCTGCCCCACGCCGATGCACATCGCGGCCACCCCGAACCTGCCGCCCGTCTGCCCCAGCTCGTGGACCAGCATCGTGAGCAGGCGCGCCCCCGAGGCGCCCAGCGGATGGCCCAGCGCGATCGCCCCGCCATTGGGGTTGACCTTGGCCAGGTCGAGGCCAAGCTCGTCGGCACAGGCGACCGACTGGCTCGCGAACGCCTCGTTGATCTCGAACAGGTCGATGTCGGCCACGGCCAGGCCCGCCCGCGCGAGCGCCTTGCGGATCGCAGGCACGGGGCCGATCCCCATGACGTCGGGGTGGACCCCGGCGACGGCGGTCGACACCACCCGGGCCATCGGCCGAAGCCCCAGGGCGCGCGCCCGCTCCGCTTCGACCAGAAGCAGCGCCGACGCGCCGTCGTTGATCCCGGAGCTGTTGCCCGCCGTCACGGTCCCGTTCTTGGCGAACGCCGGCCGGAGCGCGGCCAGCGCCTCGAGCGAGGTCTCGCGCGGGTGCTCGTCGCGGTCCACCACCGTGACCGCGCCCTTCTTGCCGGGCACGCTCACCGGCACCAGCTGCGCGGCGAATCGACCGGCCGCGATCGCGGCCGCGGCCCGCTGCTGGCTCTCGAGCGCGAACGCGTCCTGGCGCTCGCGCGAGACGCCGTACTGCTCGGCGACGCACTCGGCCGTCTCCCCGAGCGAGATCGGCGGGTACGCCTCGCGCATCTTCGGGTTCACGAACCGCCAGCCGAGCGTCGTGTCCTCGAGCTGACGCGCCCCGCGCTCGTACGCCGCCTCCGGCTTGAGCATCACGTACGGCGCCCGGCTCATCGACTCCACGCCGCCCGCGATGAACACCTCGCCGTCGCCCGCGCCGATCGCGTGCGCCGCGGAGTTGACCGCCTGGAGACCGGAGCCGCACAGCCGGTTGACCGTCAGCCCGGCCACCTCGACCGGAAGGCCGGCGAGCAGCAGCGCCATCCGGGCCACGTTGCGGTTGTCCTCGCCCGCCTGGTTCGCACAGCCCATGATCACGTCCTCGACGAGGGCCGGGTCGAGCGAGGTCCGCTCGACGATCGCGCGGATGACCAGGGCGGCGAGGTCGTCGGGCCGAACCGAGGCGAGCGCGCCGCCGTACCGCCCGATCGGGGTGCGGACGGCGTCGATGATCCAGGCCTCGTGGTGGGTGCGCTGCGGTTGGGTGGGCATGTGGGGAATTGTAGGAGGCGCGGGGTGGTGCATTACAATCTGCGCAGAACGCGCCTAGGCGGGGGCTCTGGCGCCGTTCCGGGTCGATTGCACCGCGACGCTCGTGCCAGGCGCTCGCGCTGATCGCACCCCCGTCAGGCCCCTGCGCGGGATCTGCGCTCCGCAAGCGCAGGGAGACCTCGACATGTCCGCGGGCCGCCTGCCGATCAGAGCCGGTCGGATTGCGGCTGCCCTGCTGGCCCTCGCGGTCGCCTCGGCGTGCGGCGCCTGCTCGCCCGCTGCCAGCCCCGGCTCCGCGTTGGCCGCGAGCGTCCTCGCGTCGCTGCCCGTGCCGGCCTCGGCCACGTTGACCGTCGGCGCCGACGGGCCCGGCGTGGACGGCGACTCCCGCTTCTACGCCTACACCTCGACGGGAGCCCCCGGGGCCGAACTCGCCGCGTACGACGCGGCGCTGCGGGCGGCGCACTACCAGCCGATGCAGCGGGCGGGTGCGTGGACGGCCTACCTCCGCTCGGGCGTCACCGTCTGGGTCTCCGTCTCGGCCGACGGCCCGCCCACCTCGATCGTCGTGCTCGTCGCGGCCGATCCGACCTCCGCGGCCGTGCCCTCCCAGCTCGCCGCCGACCCGTCGGCGACCGCGCTCCTCGCCGACGTGCCCTCCGACAGGCCGGCCACCCCCGAGCCGCAGAGTCGTCCTGCACCCGGACCCTCCCGATCTCCAGCCCCGGTCTCGGGCGCCACGCCCGTCCCGGCCGCGGGTTCACCGACGCCCGCTGGCTCGCCGGAGCCCGCCGCCTCGCCCGAGCCGACCGCCAAGCCGCAGCCGAGCAGCAAGCCCAAGCCGAGCCACCCCGCCAAGCCCTCGCCGAAGCCGACGTCCAAGCCGAAGCCCACGCCCAGCCCGACGCCCACGCCCACGCCCACGCCCAAGCCGAAGCCCCGCCATCTGGCGGAAAGCGGCGGGACCAGCCAGTGACCATGAACGGGGGATCCAGCCAGTGACCACCCGAGCTCCGCACCTGCTGCTCGTCGATGACGACGTCCGCCTCGTCGCGCTGCTCGAGGACCGCCTCCGGCGCGACGGGTTCGAGGCCAGCGTGGCCACCCGCGGCAGCCAGGCGATCAGCGCGGTCGACCGTCGCTGGCCCGACCTGGTCATCCTGGACCTGATGCTCCCCGACATGCGCGGCGAGCAGGTCGCGGCCCAGATCAAGAAGCGCGCCGACCTGCCGATCATCGTCCTGTCCGCGGTCACCGAGGTCGCGTCGCGCACCGCGTCGATCCGCGACTTCGCCGAGGACTACCTCGTCAAGCCGTTCCACTACCCAGAGCTGCGCGTTCGTGTGGAGCGGGTCCTGCGGCGGATGCCCGATCGCGTCCCGGCCGAAGAGCGGACCGTGGCCACCGGGCTGGTCCTCGCCCTGCGCCGCAGGGAGGCCGTGGTCAACGGTACGCGGATCCGGCTGACGCCCGTGGAGAGCCGCTTCCTGGGCGCGCTGGTCGCCGCGGGCGGCGAGCCGCTCACCACCGAGCAGCTGCTCGCCCGGGTCTGGTCGGGCGCCGACGGGGCCGACCCGGTCTACGTCTGGGTCACGATCCGACGGCTCCGCCAGAAGCTCGAGGCCGACCCGAGCCAGCCGAAGTTCATCCACACGATGAAGGGCGGCGGCTACCGCCTCGGCGACCCGCTGGGGGACGACGAGGCATGACGCTCCTGCGCCGACGACTCGCTCGCGGCGCCGGCGTCCCGTTCAACCGCCTCACCGCGATCGCCCTCATCTTCGCGGCGGTGCTGCCGGCGGCGATCCTGGGGATCCTGGTGTACGGCCAGGTCGACCGCGCGCTCGCTGCGGATGCACTCGTGCGCACGGAGCAGGCGGCAGCGGCGGCCACGCTGCATGTCCGCGAGGCGCAGGCCGAGCTCGACGCACTGGCGGCGAGCTACGCGACCTGGCCCGTGTTCGAGCGCATGGTGGGCGCCGGCGAGCTGGCCACCGCCCACGACGACGTGATCGCGTTCCTTGTGGGCCAGGGCTCGGTCGAGGCGGGTCGCGTGGAGACGTCGACAGGCTCGGTGTCCGCCGGGGAGTCCACCGTCGCGGCCGCCCTGGGAGAGCTCGCCTCGCCCCCAGCGTCCTCGCCCACCGTCCTCACGGTCGGCCAGGCCGTGTACCTCGCCACCTCGCAGCCGATCCCGGATCCCGCGAGCCCGGGGCGCATGCTGGGCCGAATCAGCCTCGCCCGCCGGCTCGATGCACTGTTCGTGACCGGGCTCGCGACACTGACCGGGTACAACGTCACCGTGGCGGGCCGCGACGGGGGCGCCGTCATCGCCACGGAGCCCGAGACCGCAGCGAGCGCGATCGCGGCCGCGCGCAGCGCCGCAGGCGTCGTCCGCAAGGACGACATCGTGGCGGTCCGAACGCATCTCGATGGGCCGGGCGGCGGGGCGGACCTCGTCCTGTCGTCGCGGGTGTC
>JAJYGO010000453.1 GCA_021785115.1 Chloroflexota bacterium
GGGCCGACTCGAACGTGTAGCTGCGGCGCAGGTGGGCGATCGCGGTCCTCGCGACCCACCCGCCGCGCCCGAACAGATCGACCACCACGTCGCCGGGCCGTGATCGGGCCTCGATCTCCGCGGCGACCAGGTTCAGGGGTGGGGGCGGCGCGAGGCGCTCGAACGTGGGCAGGAGCGGACCCTGCTCGGGCCGGATGAGCGACGAGAGCGTCTCAGGCATCTCGGCGAAGTCTACCGGTGGTGGCGAGCGGCAATCCCGATGGTGGCCGCGCCTGAGACGGCCGGCCTGTTACGCCTCCTCGTCGAGGGCGTCGGGCTCCTCGACGAACGCCTCCTCGTCGGTCACCTGGGCGGGCACGACGCGTTCGATGTCGTCGAGCGACTCGTCCTCCTCGTCGTACTCCAGGTCCTCCTCGAGGTCGATCTCCTCGCGCACCAGCGTGCCCTTGGTGTAGGGCCGCAGGTCGGACGCCTTGGCCGCCGTCGGGAACGAGACCTTGCCGTAGTTGCGCGGGTCCTGGTACGTCTCGCGGATGATGATCCGCACGTCGCGCTCGCCCAGGCTCGTGACGCCGGCGGTGTACTGGTTGCCCTCCACCATCAGCTTGAGCAGCCGGGCCGCCACCTTGGGGTCGACGGTCCCGATGTGGTGGCCGTTGGACCGCGCGAGCAGGCGGCTTCCGTCGGGCACGAGCTCGACCAGGTCGCCCGGGTTGACCTGCGCGAGCTGTCGCGGATGGACGAGCTCGTAGAGCCCCGCGAAGCCGGTCTTGCCGGTCTCCTCGACGAAGATGTTGACCGGCGCCTTGTCACCCACCTCCGCCGGGGTGGTCCGATCGCCCGCCTCGACGAGCAGGACGCGGAGCCGGTCGATATTGCGCTCGGCGATCCGGTTCGTGGGGTCCAGGGCCAGCGCGGCCTGGTAGTGCTCGCGTGCGTCGCCCAGGTCGCCGAGCTCCCAGAACGCCTTGGCCAGGCGGTTCTCCGCGGCCGAGTCGGGCCCCAGCTCCAGGATCCGGCGGTTGACATCGGCGGCGCCGTTCCAGTCGGCGGCCGAGGCGGCGGCGATGGCCTGCTCGACGAGCTGCCTCTTGAGTCGGACGGTGGACGCACCGGTAGTGGCCGCGCCTGCAAGTTCGGGGAAGCTCATGGACTCCTTCGATCGGGCTCAGGTCCCGACGCGCCGTGCGACGCCCATAACAACACGGCGGACGTGGGGCCGTCGTTATGTACCATCCGCGGCGCGACTCTGTCAAACGGCGGACCGCCCGCGTCTGTCGCGGCGGACCGCCCGCATCTGTCGCGGCGGACCGCCGGGTGACCGATAGCGGCGTCCATGGTCGATGGCGACGGTCGCGTCCCCAATCCGGCGCTTATGCACACCCGGTGATCGATAGCGGCTGGTCGGCTCGAAGCCGGCGCTATTGCACACCCGGCGAGCCTTACGTGGCCGACGCGGCACCCGTGGGACTCGGCAACCCGCTCCGTCCCCACCAACAGCAACAGCGCCGGCCGGTTCGTGCGGGGGCTTCGGTGGTTCGGGCGGGCAGCGATGCGACGGGGCAATCGCGGTCGCCGCGTCGGGGCCATCTCTCCGCGTACGGCCCTCCTGGTGTGCGTTAGCGGCACGCCGTCGCGGCGCTCAACGCCGCTGCCGGCTGGACAGCCGGGGCCACGCGCCGGGGCATGGTTGAGCGGCACGCCGTCGCGTCCTCCAAATGCATCCGGATCGGCTCTTGCCTGCCCGGGAGCGGGCGCTACGATCGTTCGCGACGGGAGGCACCTCGGTGGAAGCAATTGAAGAACCCGTGAATCTTGCGCACGTCAACGTCGAGCTCTCGCCCAGTGAACTCGATCTGGTCAGGACCGGCCTCCGGATGCTGCTGGATGCCGAGGACGACCCGGAGGTCATCGCGGAGCTGAAAGTGCTGCTGGCTCGTCTCGCACAACCCGCCACCTGACGCGCAACGCGCCGTCCCCCGTGAGCGGAACCGCGCGGGGTTGGACGCGGGATGAGTCGCCGGCCACACGGGTGATCCTGTCGCGAGGTCGGAGCCCGCGTGGGCGCGAGCTGTATCGCCTGAGGCGCGCCGTCGCCTGAGGCGCGCCATCGCCTGAGGCGAGCCGGGACCGATGATCCGTGTTGCCTGAGGCGTGCGGGGACCGGTGATGCGCGCCGGTCGGGGACCCCCGCCACCGCAGGCCGCGTGCGCCACGTGCGCGCGTGTACTGGGATGGGTGCCGGGCGGGGACCCCCGCGATCCCTCCACTCAAGGAAGCCGCCGTGCACGGGCCGGGCTCGTCGCCTGCTCAGCGCAAGAGCAAGTTCCAGGCGACGGCCAGGGCCGCGGCCACGGACAGGATGCCGTACTCCCAGAGCCACGCGAACGAACGCCGCTCGGCCCCCGGCGCCGACCGGTAGGCTGCCCAGAGCGCAAACACCGCGGCGAGCACCGCCGGACCCACCAGGCGCGGCAGCGCGAGCGCCCGGAGCACGGCCGCCGCCACGCCCACCACCACCGCGAACGTGCCCGCCGCAAACGCCGCGTCGCGCACCCTGACCACCCGCACGGCCGCCAGCCGGTACCCGAGCAGGAACGCGACCACTGCGTCGCCCACCACCAGCAACACCAGGCCGGGCTCGTTGAGCGGCAGGCCGGCACCGGGGCCCCCGGGCTCGGCGAGCCCTCCCGGCACACCCCCGGCGACGCCCGCGAACGCGACGAACGCCAGCAGCAGGCTCAGCTGCTGCAGCAGATTGCGACGATGTTCGGCGAGTCCCTCGGCCGGGCCGAGCATCTGACGCTCGAGCGATACGCTCGCCGCGACGAGCGCACCACCGACAGCGAGCGCGGGCAGCGCCAGCGCCCCCACCCCCGCGAGATGGGCCAGCCCAAGCGTCCCGATGCCGCCCACCGCTGGCGGCGCCAGCGATTCGATGGGCACGCCCCTCGGCTCGTGCTCGTACAGGATCGCGAAGGTCCCCATCGCGGTCAGCAGGGCGAGCGCCACGCCCGCCAGCCACAGCTCGGCACCGCCCAGCAGCATCCCGACCGCCGCGGCGCCCGTGGTCAGGAGGACGAGCTCGGACGTTCGCCAGCGATCACTGCGCATCGTGCGCGATGGTACGCGCACACCGTGCGGATTCGCACGAAGGGGGCCTGAGCGTCAAGCCCGGCCCCGGCAGAGCCCCACCCGGCCCCACCCGGCTCCGGCCTGAGCGTCAAGCCCGGCCCCGGCAGAGCCCCGGCCGCGCCCTCCCCCGCACGTCCCGCCGCGTGCTCCGGGATCAGCCCAGCCTCTCTGCCTTCCGCCCCACCCAGTCGAGCAGCCGGCCACGCGGCCACGCGTTGGCTACGCTGGCCGCCTGGACCCAGCCCCGCCTGGCCGTGGCGACACCCCAGCGCACCGTATCGAGCTCCTCGACCCGGTGCGCATCCGAGTCGATGGTGAGCAGGCACCCGTGCCCGACGGCCGCCCGCGCACGCTCGTCGGACAGGTCGAGCCGATGATCCGACCCGTTGATCTCGAGCAGCGTCCCGGTCCGCGCCGCCTCGGCGTAGAGCGCGTCCCAGTCGAGGTCCAGGTCCTCCCGCCCTCCGATCATCCTGCCCGCGGGGTGCGCGAGGATGTCGACGTGCGGGCTGCGCAGGGCCGCCATCACCCGCGCCATGAGTTGCTCCCGCGGTTGCCGCCGCGAGACGTGCAGCGAGGCCACCACCAGGTCGAACTCCGCCAGGACGTCGTCCGGGAAATCGAGTGTGGCGTCCGCCCGGATCTCGAGCTCGCATCCATGCAGCAGCCGGAACCCCTCGGCAGGCGTCCCGGCAGGCGCCCGGCCGGCATCCTCCTCCCGTGCGAACCGCTCGTTGAGCGCCGCCACGATCCCGCGCTGCTCCAGCACGCGCTCAGGCGTGAGTCCCCTGGCGATCGCCAGCCCGAAGGAGTGGTCGGTGAGAGCCTGGTAGGCGTACCCGCGCACCCGGGCCGCCTCCGCCATCTGCTGGATCGAGTGCACCCCGTCCGACCAGTCGGAATGCGTGTGACAGTCGCCGCGCAGGTCGGTCAGCTCCACGAGCCGCGGCAGGCGCCCACCGGCGGCCGCCTCGATCTCGCCACGGTCCTCGCGCAGCTCCGGCGGGACCCATGCCAGGCCGAGGAACGCGTACGCCTCGTCCTCCGTGGCGAACGTCCGCAGCTCCGCGGTCGGCCCCACGAGCGGCTCGCCGTCCGGGTCGAGGCGCAGGTAGCCTTTCTCGGACAGGCTCCATCCCCGGTCGCGGGCGCGGGAGCGCAGCCGCACGTTGTGCTCCTTCGACCCGGTGAAGTGGACGAGGTAGGTCCCCTCCTCTCCCGGCGGCATCACCATCAGGTCGACCTGCGGGCCGTCACGCAGCCGCACCGATGCCTTGTGAGGGCCGCTCCCGAGCACGCGGTCGACGGATGGCAGGCCGGTGAGGCGGCCGACGAGCGCCCCCGGGTCGTCGGTGGAGGCGAGCAGGTCGAGGTCGCCGATGGTCTCCCGGCGGCGACGGAACGAGCCGGCCGAGACCAGCGCGTGGACGCCGGGTGTGTCGCGCAGCTCCGCCACGATCCCGTCGACGACGCGCTCGGCCTCGCCCAGGCGCATCCGCTGCTGGCGCCGCTCCAGCTGCGCGATCCCGTCGAGGATCGCGGCCTCGGTCCGTTCCGACATCCCGCGCAGGTCGCGCAGGTGCCCGGCCTCGGCCGCGCGGCGGAGGTCGTCGAGCGTCTCGATCCCCCGCTGCTCGTGGAGCAGCTTCACGGTCCGCGGCCCCACGCCGGGGATCTCGAGCAGCGCCACAAGCGAGGGGGGCACCTCGGCGCGCAGCCGGTCGTGGAAGGCGAGTCGCCCGGTGGTCGCGAGCTCCAGGAGCTTCTTCGAGATCGCGGCGCCCACGCCGGGGATCCGCGGGGGCTGGCCCTCGCGGTAGGCGCGCGCCACCTCCACGGGCGAGTGCGCGATCGCGTCGGCGGCACGGTGGTACGCGACGGTCTTGAAGACGAGCTCGCCCTGCACCTCCAGCATGTCGCCGATCTCGTGGAAGATCGCGGCAAGCTCGGCGTTCGAGAGAAGGGGCACCTCGGGCGGCGGCTCGCCGGCGACGGTGGCGGCATCTGCGGCGACCGCGACACCGGCGACGGTGGCGGTGTCCGGCGCGGTGGCGAGAGCTTCGGAGCCCGGCTCGCCGGCGACGGTGGCGGCCATCTCAGCCCACCTCCACGCGGTCGCGGCCGTGCCGCTTCGCGCGGTACAGCGCCCCATCGGCGCGCTCGACCAGGGAATGCGCGCTCGCCACGCCCACCGCGACACCGACCGACACCGTGACCGGCCCGTCGATCCCCAGCCCGGAAGCATCGAGCGAGCGGACGGCCTCCCGCAGCCGCTGGGCGATCTCCACCGCCGACTCCTCGGTTGCGCGCCGCAGCACCACGACGAACTCCTCGCCACCGTACCTCGCCGGCACGTCGTCCGCGCGCACCGTGCCGCGCAGCACGCGGCCCACGCCGCGCAGCACCTCGTCGCCCACCGGGTGCCCGTACCGGTCGTTGAGCGCCTTGAAGTGATCCAGGTCGAGCATCAGGATCCCGAGCGCGTCGTTCGCGCGGCGCCCGCCGCGGCCGAGCATCTCCAGCAGCTCCTCGAAGTACGCGCGGTTGGGGATGCCGGTCAACGCGTCGGTGGCGGCGCGGACCCGCGCCTCCTCGTGCGCGTACGCGCGCTCAAGCGCCGCCGAGAGATCCTGCGCGGCCGACAGGAGAACCTGCCGGCTCTCGGCCGGCCAGCCGGAATCCGTCCGGCGCGACAGCACCAGGGCGCCCACGACGTGTCCGCCGGCGACGAGCGGCTCGGCCAGGATGTGCCGGAGCCCGTACGCGCGGCTCACCCGGTCGGTGATGCGCTCGACCGCATACATCGTGGACCCGGGGCGCATGAGCCCGTCCGTGGCGCCGGCACCGCGTCCGCCGCTCCCCGCCGCCTCTGTCCCGGTCGCCCGGTCGACGGCCGGCATGAGCCGCGGGATGCCGGCTGGTGGCGGTGCGCCGCCCGATCCCGCTGCGCCACCTGATCCCGGTGCGCCGCGCGATCCCGCTGCGCCGCGCGATCCCGCTGCGCCGCCCGGGCCCGGTGAGACGGCGGTCCGTGCGCGGATCACGAACGCCTCGGCGGGTTCCAGGTCGCTTGCCGGAAAGCGGGTCACCGAGAGCGGGACGGAAGCACTCGATGACACGAGCGTGGCCTCGATGATCCGCTCCGAGGGCCTGAGCCGCGCGACCACAACGTGGTCCGCCCCGGAGGCTGCGCGCAGGTCGTCGACGATCGCGTCGACCGTGGCGTCGGGCGAATCCGACCGGGAGAGGCCGCGGAGCATCCTGGTGAGTGTCGCTTCGCTCGCCGCGTTCCTGGCGGCCGCGAGATCGATCGCGCGGCGTTCCACGACGACGGTGCCCGCGAGGCCCACGACGAGCAGCAGCCCGGCAACGCCGAACGGGCCACTCGCGTGGCCGGCGGTCACCGGGAACAGGTCCAGTGCGAGCAGCGCCAGAAGCCCGGCCTCCACCCGACGGGCCAGACGCACTCTCGCATCCTGCCCGCGGGGGCGCTCCTGCTCCTGCTGCTGCGCGGTCACGGGGCGAGCATGCGCGACCGGCCCGGGCGTGTCCAGCGTGCTGCGGGCGCCGCGGAAGCCGGCCATGCGGCGCCTGCTCCCCCGGGCGGTCAGGCTGGACCGGTGGCGGTCGACAGCAGCTCGCGTTCCGCGCGCTTGGCGCGGTAGAGATCGGCGTCGGCCGCGACGCGCACCGCCCCCTCGTCGAAGACCCGCGACGCACGGGTGCAGACCTCGATCAGCCCGAGCGGCTCCCTCGATCAACCCGAGCGACTCGCCGACCGCGACCAGGGGGACCATGAGGCCGGCCGACATGCCGATCTCCCGCAGGATCCGCACTTCGGCCGGATCCGCGTCGGCGGCATGGACGAAGTTGACGCTCGGTACCTGGTCGACCAGGACGTGCCGGGTGCCCGGGTAGTCGGCGAGCAGGTAGGCGGGGGTTCGAGACAAGTCGCGCGGGTAGGCCCACAGCGTGCGCACGATGTCCCGCTCGCGTTCCCACAGGCTGATCGTCACCAGGTCGGCCTGGAGGGCGCTGGCCACGCGGGCGGCGGTCCGGTCGGTATGGGGATCGATCTCGCCGCCCGCAGGCGCCCGATACGGGGCCGACGCAGGCGTCCACGCGGTAACGGCGGGCAGTGGCTCCGTTTCCGGCTCGGACGCCCGGTCCCCGGCAGACGCGCGGCCGCCCGGGGCCACCGACCACTCCCGGTGCGCGCCGTCCACAGCCCGGAGGTTGGATCGCCGTCGAGCTCGACCGGGCAACCCGGGAGTACCGGGGCAGACCGGGACGAAGGCACCGGCGGAGGCGTAAGCTGCCGCGGCCGTGCGGCTCCGCACCGCTGCCGCGCACCTCCGCTATTGCACGCCCTGGGAACATTACGCGGCTCGGGACGGTCCGCGAACCGACTCCCGGTCACCGCCTCCGCTCAATCGTGCGCGAAAGCAGCCTGCAGAGACCGGACCCGGGCGTCGGAGATCGCACGCGGCCGCGTACGGTTCGCTGGGTGTGCGATAGCGAGACAACGCGGCGCGCGACGCGCTGACGACCGCCTGGCGTGAGATCGCGACGGGTGGCGGGCGCGCGCGACCCCGGAGTGCTGGGCGCCCGGCGCCCGGTTGGCCAGATTCCCGCCGTGCGACGCCTATGCCGACTGGCCGTCGGCGCCCGGCGGGTCCGCGGCCGTCGGTCGCACGGATGGCCGAACTGTTTGACACCCCGGGGGCCCCGGGCTATCGTCCGGTTGACGGCGTACGCCCCGCGCACCGTGCGTCTTTGCATGCCGTCGCGGAACAAGCATCGGAGGTCTCCCTCCTCCCGTGGAACCTGGACCCAGTCGCTGCGGCGCCCCTGGCGCCGTGGCCATTGCGCCGGTCCGGTCCACTTCGGGGACTCCGCGCGGCCACTAGCGCCGTCGCGTGCCACCCGGGGGTGCCGGTCCCGCGCCCCACAGAGGTGGCAGATGCAGCTCTACCTGAGCCAGGTGGTCGGCCGGCCCGTGCGCGACCGCCAGGGTGAGCCGATCGGCAAGGTCGCCGACCTGATCGTGGCCATCGGCGACCGGTACCCGCCGGTCACCGGCCTCGTCGTCGCGACCGGGCGCCGCAAGATCTTCGTGCCCTGGGGCGACGTCGCCAGCTTCGACGCGACAGGCGCGGCCCTCTCGACCGCGACCATCGACATCGGCAAGTTCAAGCAGCGCCCGAACGAGCTCCTCCTGTTCCAGGACCTCCAGGACAAGCAGATCGTCGACATCGACGGTCGGCGCGTCGTGCGGGTCAACGA
>JAJYGO010000038.1 GCA_021785115.1 Chloroflexota bacterium
GCACCAAGGGCAGCCGGGCGTAGAACCCGAGCGGAGCGCGAGGCGGGTGGCTGTACCCCGCTCGCCTCCCCCGCTACTCGGTACAGGAGGTTCGATCCGATGATCCGGTCCGAACGACCCCGCCCCACGGCCCCGCAGCAGACGGGCGGTGGTGGCACCCGCGACCACGGCGACGGGGAGGCTCGACAGCCCCTCCGCTCGTGAGCGGCTGGAGCCTCGCCGACGTCGGCGAGGTCTACCGGGCCGCGTGGTGCCCCCGCACCGACGCCTACGCGGACTGGTCGGTGCAGGGCGAGCACTGGTACGCCGTCCGCGAGGAGCTGACCGTCGCGCGCATCCTCGACGGGCTCCGCAGGGTCCGGCCCCCGGTCAGCGCCTACATGGACGACCGCGAGGGCAACACGCACGTACTGGCGGTCGACTTCGACCGCGACGACGGCTGGGACCTCGGGCTGCGGCTGGCGCGCGTCATCGCCGCCGACGGCGGTCGCCCCTACGTCGAGCGCAGCCGCCGGGGATGCCACCTGTGGGCGACCAGCGAGGTGCTGCCGGGCGAGACGGTGCGGCGGGCGCTGCGCTACTGGCTGGGGCGCGTGGACCGCGAGGCGGCGCGCGACCCCAAGGTCGAGGTCATGCCGATGGCGGTCCAGCGCGGGCCGGAGACGGTGGGCCACAGCCTGCGCCTGCCGCTGATGCCGCACCAGCGCACGGGGGAGCGGCACCCGCTCTGCGACCCGGACGGGAAGCCCGTCGGCGGCACGCTGGGCGAGACGATGCTGGCGGTGGCCGACACGCCGGCCGCCGTGGTGCGAGCCGCCGCGGAGAAGGTCAAGGTCGGGGTAACCGAGATCAGCGTGCCCCCGTGGGCACGTCACCCGCAGCGCGAGGGCGGGGACGTGGTGGCAATCCTGCAGGAGCACGGCGTCCAACGGGCCGCACCGGGCCGGACGGTGCGATGCCCCCTGCATGAGGATGGGTCGGCCAGCATGACCATCTCACGAGACTCGGAGCGGGTGTGGTGCCACGCCCCCCACTGCGACGCTTACAACGACGGGCGGGGGCTCGGAGCGGATCAGCTCGTGCGGGCGCTGACCGGAGTGCCGAGTCATGGCTGACCTGCCGCCCGAGGGACTGTCTCAGACCCGGTTCGGGTGCCGCTACTATATCCCGGAGATCCACACGATCTTCGACGTCGTGGACCTGCGGCGCAAGTCCGGCGAACTATGGGGCGAGCTGACGATCCGCTGCAACCTCGAAGGGGTGCGGGGCCAGCTCGACGGCAACCGACTGCGGCAGGGCAACTTCAACTTCTCGTCGGTAACCGCCCGCCAGTCGTGGGCGAAGGCGCTGGAGGCGATGGCGCCACCGGAGCTGAACAGGCGGCTGGAGTGGGGGAACCTGCTGGAGCACGTCAGTCAGGCCGTGCTCGACAACGAGCGCACGGGAAGCATCCGCGGGGGCGTGATCACGGGCAGGCGCATGAACGGCGGAGGCCGCCCGTGGGCGGCGTGGCCGGTCCTGCCGCACCGCGAGAACGCGACGCTGTTCGCACGCGGCGGATCGGGCAAGACGGCCTTCGTCGCGACCACCGTGCTCGGGCTCGGGCTCGGCCGGTCGCTCTCGCCGGGGGTCCGCATCGACCGCCCGTACCGGGTGGCGTACCTCGACTGGGAGACGAACGTCGAGACGGCCGAGGACCTGTGGGGCCTGATTGCGGAGACGGCCAAGGTGCCCGTCCCTCCGACCATCTGGTACGAGCCGATGGAGGGCTCGCTGGAGCGGTCGCTGCCGCTCGTGTCGAACATCCTCGACAAGCACCGCGCCGACCTCGTGGTCATCGACTCAGTGGGCATGGCGCTGCTGTCGTCGGGCGACTTCTCCGACCCGTCAGAGTCCATCATCCGGGCCTACCAGTCGCTGCGGCGGCTGGAGACGTGGGGCCTGCTGATTGACCACGTGTCGAGCGGCGACCTCCACGGCGGCAAGCCCGCGGTAAAGGCGTACGGATCAATCTACCGCATGAACCTCGCCCGGCACGCGCTCGCGCTCCACATCGGGGATCGGGCTGGAGACACGAAGCACGCGTATCTCGTCTGCCCGAAGACGAACATGGGCCGCGATGAGTGGGCGATGGCCGGGACGTTCGTGCGGTCCGACAGCGAGCTGCGGTGGGAGTTCGGGGAGCCGGACTTCGACCTGTACGAGCGGCTGATGAACGGAGACGAGGAGGAGGAAGCCGAGACGCGCGCCACGCCGCGCATGGCCGACCGCATCCTGAGCTACCTCTTGTCATGCTTCCCGAGAGGTGCCACGACGGCCGACATCGCACGGCAGCTTCACACAACCGCGGGCATGGCGCGGAACCGACTCAACCGGCTGGCCAGTGATCAGCTCACGGCCATCGTGGAGCGTCAGGGGCAGGAGAACGTCTGGGCGCTGACGCAGGATGGAATCAATCTCGCGCAGACGGTCGGGGCTCCGTCGTCAGAAGGAGCAGACTAGTGGTCGTACCCGGTACGCGTACCCAGTACGGGATGGGGTACGCGGGGGATCTCGTGCGGTGGATCGAGGTCGGGATGGGCCACCTCGTACCGTACGCGTACCCGGTACGCGTACCCCCTCACCAAGGTCGTACCTTCCCGGCACACCCTAAAGGGTGTGTGTTGCCGGGGGTACGCCGGTACGTGGAGGAAGTCCATTGAACCGATACGTGAGCCCCCGGCTGAGACTGGCGATCCTAGAACGCGACGGGTACCGGTGCGCGTACTGTGGAAGGACGTCGACGGATACGCGCCTAGAAATCGACCATGTACTGGCAGTGGCGCGAGGCGGTAGATCGGAGGGGGCGAACCTCGTCACGGCATGCGAGGACTGCAACCGAGCGAAGGGCGCTCGGTCGGTAAGGCTACCGGAGCACGTCGCTCTTCGCGAACCCCCGCTCATGGTCGTGGCGCGACCCCGCGGGGCGAACGCGTCCGTCTGGCAGCGGGAGGCAGACCGGCGCTGGCCCGACGCCATGGACATGGTCGAGCCCGCGACGATGGACGGACGGTTCGCCTCCGTCGCGTGGTGCACGACGCTGACCGTTCACCTGTTGCCGACTCAGGCCGACGGGGAGGGCGCGAAGCGGATCATCGACAACATCGGGTGTGGCCACTCCTGCTGGGGAGACCACGAGGTCGTGGATCTGGCGGCCCCCGAAGTGATTACAGTCCCCGCCGAGCTGCGGCGCGTGCGTCGTCGGCTCCAGCACATTCTCGGCTGCGCGATCTGCATGGAGACGACGGACGGACTGGCTCCGGCGGCAGCCAAGCGCCGCGGCAATGACCGAGTGGAACGCATGCTCATGGAGCGCTGGGATAAGGTCCGGCCTGTCAGGCACCGCCGGAGGCCACAGCGTGAGGCTCTTCAGGAGTGGGAAGAGGAATGGACTAAGCTCGCGTTCGGAGGCTAGCCGGGAGTCGGCACCGGAGGGTATGATGGCGACGAGAGGAGATGGAGCTGCCGAGAGGCGCCCCTCCCTCCTCCCTTTGCTGGCGTCGGACCCCGGTGCGTTCCGAGAGGGACAGGCCGGGGTTCGGCGTGTCTGGAGCACGACAGCAGGAAGGGGAGCACCATGACCGAGGCCGAGTCGGGCCGCAGCGGACGGAAGCCGTGGAGGAACCGCATCGTCGGCCACGGCGAGGAGGACCCCGCGAAGCTGCTGGCGAACCCCGCGAACGCGCGGCGGCACCCCGGCCCACAGCGCGACGCTCTGCGGGGCGCCATGCACCGCGTCGGCTGGGTGGACGAGGTGCTGGTGAACCGCACCACGGGCTACATCGTGGACGGCCACCTTCGCGTCGAGGAGGCCGCGACGCGCGGCGACCCCAGCGTGCCGGTGATGTACGTCGAGCTGTCGCCGGAGGAGGAGCGGCTGGTGCTGGCCTCGCTCGACCCCATCGCGGCGATGGCGGAGTACGACCGCGAGCAGCTCGACGTCCTGCTCTCCGACCTCCGGGCGGGCGACGCGGGGCTCGACGCCCTGCTGGCGGCGCTGCGCGGCGAGCGCGAGGTGCTGACCTACGAGGACCGCATGGCCGAGTGGAAGGGGATGCCGGAGTACGTCAGCGAGGACAAGATGGCGCACCGCCGCCTGATCGTCCAGATCGCGACCCCCGACGATCTCCCCCGCTTCGCGGCCATGATCGGGCAGGAGATCGGCCCCACGCAGGTGACGGTGTGGATTCCCCCGGAGGCGCAGGACCGCATGGCGCTGCGCAGCCTGCGGGTGGTGGGGGACTCCACCCCGGACCTCGCGGAGCCGGAGATCGCAGACGGTGAGGAGCCGGAGGAGTGAACCCGAGGCAGCCGGTCTACATCGTCAGCAAGGGGCGCTGGCAGCCGGAGCGGGGCCTGACCACGCGCTACCTGCACCGCATGGGCGTGCCGCACTACATCGTCGTGGAGGGGCAGGAGCGGAAGGACTACGAGGCCACCGCCGGGCCGCTGGCGACCATCCTCACGCTCGACCCCGAGTACCAGCGCACCTTCGACACGTGCGACCCGGCGCTCGACGACAGGCTGGGGCCGGGGAGCGGCCCGCCGCGCAACTTCGCGTGGGACCACGCCAAGGCGGACGGGTTCCCGTGGTACTGGTGCATGGACGACAACATCCGCGGGTTCTACCGCCTGACCCGGAACCGCAAGTACATGGTCACCGACGGCACGATCCTGCGGGCGATGGAGGACTTCGTCGACCGCTACGAGAACGTGGCGATGGCGGGGCCGAACTACGACTTCTTCGCGCCAGCCCGCCAGCGGCTCTCACCGTTCGAGCAGAACACCCGGATATACAGCTGCAACCTCATCAGGACCGACCTGCCGTACCGCTGGCGGTGCCGCTTCAACGAGGACACCGACCTCTCGCTGCGGATGCTCAAGGACGGCTGGTGCACGATCCTGTTCTGGGCGTTCCTTGCCAAGAAGGCGGTCACGCAGTCGGTATCCGGCGGCTACGCGGAGATCTACCGCGAGTTCGGGACGATCCCCAAGACCGAGGTGCTGCTGAAGCTGCACCCGGACGTGACGCGCATGTTCTGGCGGTACGGGCGGTGGCACCACTACGTCGATTACACGGCGTTCCGCCGGAACAAGCTGCGGCTGAAGCCCGGCGTCGTGATCCCCGACGAGCCGAACGAGTACGGCATGAAGCTGGAGCGGAGGACGGGAGACGAGTGGCGCCCGGCGGACGAACCCACCTACCGCGTGTGACGCTGGTCGGCGAGGCGCCCGGCCCGCGCGTAGTCCGACTGCGGCGGCCGGGCGAGGCGCTGACGGGGAGGGCGGGGGACCGTCTGGCGGCGCTGGCTGGCGTCGACCGCTGGACCTACCTGCGTCGCACCGAGGCGGCGGCGTTCCTGTCGGCCGCGCTGGCCCAGCCCATACCCATTGACAGACTCACGGCGATGGGGTAAGGTAGCCCCATCAACCCACAGCAAGGGGAGAGGAACATGCCAGCGAATATCGCGTACGACGCGAGGATGAACCGCCATCAGGCGGTCTACGTGGGCAAGCCAGCGTGGCACGGGCTCGGCACCGTCGTGGACGACGCGCTGACCCCGGAGCAGGCGCTGGAGGCGGCTGGCACGGCGTACACCGTGGACAAGGCGCCGCTGTTCGCCAAGATCGGCGACCGCTTCGTGGAGCTGCCCGAGTATCGGGCGACCTACCGCACCGACACCGAGGACGTGTTCGCGCCCGTGAGCGCCGACTACCCGGTGATCCAGAACCTGACCCCCATGCAGATGCTCGCGGAGATCGTCCGCACCGGAGAGGCGGGCATCGTCTCGCACGCGGCGCTGGGCAAGGGCGAGCGCCTGTTCGCCGTGCTCGACCTCAAGCGGCTGACCGACCTGACGATCCCCGGCGACCCGAGCAAGCACGACGCCTTCCTCGTGGCCCAGTGGTGGCACAACGGCGGCGGCGCGCTCACCTTCACCGAGTCGATGGTCCGCGTCGAGTGCCAGAACATGGCCGACGCGAACCTCGCCTACGCCCACCGCACCGGCAAGCTGGCGCGCGTCATCCACACGGGCGACACGCGGTCGGCCGTGGAGGAGGCGCGGCGCACGCTGGGCTTCGCCGAGCGCGACGTGCAGGCATTCGTCAAGCTGATGGCGACGCTGAACGACGTCGCCATCCCGAGTCCGACGTGGATCGCGGGCTTCACGGAGCGCCTGATCCCCATCGAGCCGGAGGCCGAGCGCCCCACCCGGCGGCTGGCCGCCCGCGAGACGATCGCGGCCCTCTACGCCAACTCCACGACGCTGGTGGGCGTGCCGCGCACGGCCTACCGCGCGTTCAACGCCGTCACCGAGTTCGTAGACCACTACCGGCCGCTCTACGTGAGCGACGAGGCACTGGTCCCGGCCAAGCGGTTCACGACGCAGGTCGACGGATCAGGTGCTCGGCTCAAGGATCAGGCCCTGCGCCTGCTCGTGGAGGAGTTCGAGGTTCCCACGGGGAGTGCGCGGTGAGGCATCATCGGTTCGTGCCGGTGGTCGGGGAGGGGCGGCTGGTCTGCCGGACGTGCGGCCAGCCTCCCGACCCGGGCCGCGTCTGGCGGACGTGGAGCGACGGGAAGTGGCGGCCAGTCGATGCCGACGGGGAGCCGGACTATCGCCGGGAGGCGTGGGAGCACACCGGACGGAGGGCCCTGCCGTGAGGGTCCGGGTCGGTCACGACAGCGGAAGCTGGGCAGACGTCGGCCCCTCGTCGGCGTACGGGGACAAGCGCCGCTGGTACCTCGGGGGGACGCCGCTCACCGAGGGGATGCCGCCGCACGTGGACGGCACGGGATCGACGGCCATCCGCCGCGCACGCCTCGCCGCGAGGGGCGAGGGACACGGGCGGGCGTTCGACTACAGCGCGGGCTGCCGCTGCGACCTGTGCCGGGAGGCGCACCGCGCGGTGGAGGTGGCCGCGAGGGAGCGTCGGAGGGCGCGGACCGAGCAAGAGACGGCGGTGGCGCAGTGAGACTGCTTCGGCTGTCCCTGTCTGGCTTCATGAGCTGGGACCGGCTCGACCTCGACCTGTCCGAGTGCGACGTGGTGGGGGTAGTGGGCCGGGTCGGCAACGGCAAGAGCGCGATCCTCGACGGTCTGCTGTGGACGATCTACGGCGAGGGGCGCGCCAGTGCCGACGCGATGGTGCGGCAGGGCGAGGACCGCTGCACCGTGGAGGTGGCGTTCGAGGCAGCCGGGCACCGCGCGCTGGTGCGTCGGGAGCGAGAGCGCGGCCGATCCACGGCGCTGACGCTGGAAGTGGACGGCCGGAGCCTTACCCGGCACACCGTCGCGGAGACGCAGGCGGCCGTGGACGAACTGGTGGGCGTCTCGTCCGACGCGCTGCTGGCGACGGCGGTCATGGTACAGGGACGCAGCGACGAGTTCGTGCGGCTGCGCCCGGCCGAGCGCATGGCGCTGCTGTCGGACCTCGTGGTGGAGGACCCGTACCCCGCGTGGCACGAGGAGGCGAAGCGGCGGCGGGACGAGGCCCGCGAGATAGCCGCCAAGGCGGAGGCTCGCCGGGCACTGCTGGCCGAGCAGGGGGAGCGCGCCGGGGAGTACCGGGCTGCGGCAGAGCGGCAGGCCGTCGCCGCGGAGCGCGCGCGGGAGGAGGCCGAGTCCGGCCAGCGGGCGCTGCACGATGCCGAGGCCGCGACCGCGGGGATGCGGGCCGCGGAGAAGCAGCGGGTGAGGCTGGAGGCGGAGGCCGCGCGAGTCGCGGAGGAGCGCGAGCGGCTGGAGGCGGAGGTCCGTCGCCTGCGCGCCATCGAGGCGCAGCCGGACCCGCCCTTGCCGCCTCGACCGGACCCCGAGCCGCTTCGGCAGGCGGAGGCGGACGCCGCGTCTGCCCGCTCCGCCGCGACCGACCTGCGGCTGGCGCGAGTGGCGCTGGAGGAGGCCGCACGCGAGGAGCAGCGGGTCCGCTCGCTGGCGTACGACCGCGCCGCGCTGCCCTGCCGGGGTGAGGGGATCTACGCGAGCTGCCCGCTGCTGGCGACCATCCCCTCGGCGGAGCAGGTACAGGCGGTCGTCGCCGGAGCCCGGGACGCCGAGTGGGCCGTCCTCGCGCTGGAGGTGCTGGCGGGTCCCGCGGAAGCGCGGCGAGAGGAGGCCGACCGCCTGCGGGAGGAGTGGCGGGCGTGGGAGCAGGCTGCCATCGTGGCCGGGGCGGCGCGCGAGGCGCTGGCGACGCGCAGGTCCGACGCGGCCGACGGCATCGCCGCCGCCGAGGCGCGGCTGGCGTCCCTCGCCTCGGCGGGCGTCGTGCCCCCGGGACCGGAGGTCGACCGGCTGGCGGCGCGCGAGGCGATGATCGCGGCGCTGCGGGAGGACGCCGAGCAG
>JAJYGO010000442.1 GCA_021785115.1 Chloroflexota bacterium
GCTGGCCATGAACGACGGGGACCCCCTGCTCGCCCTCGCCGGCGAGGTGCCGCCGAGATGAGCCGCTCCCTCCTGGCCGACGCCTTCGCCCACCACGTGTGGGCAACCGACAAGCTGCTGGAAGCCTGCGAGGCGCTCGACATCGAGCAGCTCGCGAGCGCTGTCCCCGGCACCTACGGGTCGATCATCGAGACCCTGCGCCACACGGTCGGGGCCGACGCCTCGTACCTCGCGCTGCTGTCAGGCGGCAGGGTCGCCGACATCGACGAGTACACGATGGGCATCGCCGGCCTCCGCGCGGCGATGCGCGCACTCGGGCCAGTCTGGCAGGAGCTCCTCGCCGGGGACCTCGACCCGGACCGCGACGTGCTCCGCCGCCGCGACGACGGCTCCACGAGCAGCGCGCCGCTGGGCGTTCGACTCGCTCAGGCCATCCACCACGGGACTGACCACCGCTCGCAGGTGTGCACCGCACTGACGGACTTGGGCATCGAGCCGCCGGAGATCGACGTCTGGGCGTGGGCCCAGTCGCAGGGCAGGCTGAGCGAGACCCCGGCCACCGGCAGCGCCGGCGGCTGATCGCGGGTCGTGGGCGCCGGCCACGCTGCAGCCGGCACCCCTCGGACCGCGAGGGGGCGGGGGGGCAGACCTCGGGCGCGCAGCCCGCCCTGGACTGCGCGGGGCGCAGCCCGCCCTGCGCTACGATCGCCCGCGCGATGCCCGACCCCGTCCCGCGCCCCGCCGCGCCCCGCACTGCCGCGATCGTCAACCTCGGCTGCAAGGTGAACCAGTCCGAGATGGAGGCGGCCGCGCGCCTGCTGCGCGAGGGCGGCGTGCCCCTGGTGGACCCGTCGGGCGGGGCGGAGCTCGTCATCGTCAACACCTGCACGGTGACCGCGGCCGCCGACGAGAAGAGTCGCCACGCGGTCCGCCGCGCCCGGCGGGCGAACCCCGACGCGCGGGTGATCGTGACCGGCTGCTCAGTCCAGGTGGATCCCGTGACGTACGCCCGCGTGGACCCGCGGGCTCGGCTCGTGGACAACGAGGCCAAGGCGGCCTTCCTGGCCGAGCTCGAGGCGCTGCTCGTCCTCGGTCACAACTTCGACGCGGGCAGCGCGGTCCCGCGCGAACCCCTGACCGCGCCCCTGCCCACGCTGTCGGGCGTGGTGGCCGCCAGCCCCATCGACGGCATCGCCGACGACCGTGCCTCGGTGGAGCGCACCCGCGCCTTCGTCAAGGTGCAGGACGGCTGCTCCTTCCACTGCACCTACTGCATCATCCCGCGAGCCCGCGGCGATGAGCGGAGCCTCGCCCCCGACGCCGTCCTGGCCGACGTGCGCCGTGCGCTCGCCGCCGGCCACCGGGAGATCGTCCTCACCGGGATCAACATCGGGACCTACGACGGCGGCTGGTCCGAGCGCGGGGCGCGGGGATCGCACGCGAGGAGCGCGCTGACCCTGGCTGGCCTGGTGCGCCGCCTGCTCGCCGAGACCGAGGTCGAGCGCATCCGCCTCTCATCGATCGAGGTCCAGCACGTGGACGACGAGCTGCTCGCGGCTTGGGTGGACGGCGCGCCTCGCACGCTGCCGCACCTGCACCTGCCGCTCCAGTCGGGCGACGACGGCGTGCTCCGCCGCATGGGCCGCCGGTACACCGCCGACGACTACGCGAGCGTTGTGGAGCGGGCTCGACAGGCGATCTCCGGCGCGGCGATCCACGCCGACGTGATCGCGGGCTTCCCCACCGAGGACGCCGCCGCCTTCGAGCGGTCCAAGGCGTTCATCCGGGAACTCGAACCCGCGGGCCTGCACGTCTTCCGCTACTCGGCCCGGCCGGGCACGCCCGCGACCCGCATGGCAGGCCAGGTGGACGAGCCCACCAAGAAGGCCCGCGCAGCCGAGCTGCTGTGCCGGGCGGCCGCGGCGCGCGCCGACTTCGCGCGACGCGGTCTCGGGACGACGACTCGGGTACTGCTCGAGCGGCGCCTGCCCGACGGCCGGTGGATCGGCCACGCCGAGGACCACGTCGTGGTGGCGGTGACGCCGCGCGGGGGCGATCCGGAGGACCTCGAGAACGCGATCGCGACGGTCCGCCGGATGGCCGTCGACACCGGCGATCGCGAGCGGGCCACCGGCGTGATCCTCGCGCTCGATCCGCCGCGGCGCCCCGTCCGCGCAGCGGGCCGTCACCTATGCGTGGGGTGACTCGTATCCACGTCCCAGCCGCGCCCGATGGCCCGCGGAGGCCGAGATCGCAACCTTCGCCGGTCAGTCATTCACCCGGTGGCTTGCTGACCGGGAGCGATCCGTCGGCGCGCGCCAAGAGTCGTGGGGCGCATAGCTGGTGGTTGAGAGGCTCGCCACCGTGCATGGTCGCGGCCACAGAGTCGCGGGACGCATGCCTGGCGTAGCGCGCCCGCGCACCGTCCATCGCGCGACGGCAGGACCTCGCATACCCTGAGGGCCGCACCACGTCCGCCCGGAGCTGTGCCCCGAATGTCCGATGACTGCCTGTTCTGCCGGATGGCCTCCGGCGAGATCCCCGTGCCGAAGGTGCACGAGGACGACCTGGTCTTCGCGATCCGCGACATCAACCCGCAGGCGCCGACGCACGTGCTGGTGATGCCCGTCGCCCACATCGCATCGGCCGCCGCGCTGACCGACGCCGACGCGCCGCTCCTGGGCCGGCTGTTCAGCGTGGCTGCGCGGATCGCCGCCGCCGACGGGCTCGGCGGCGGCTGGCGGCTGGTGAGCAACGTGGGGCCGGACGCTGGCCAGACCGTGCCCCACCTGCACCTGCACCTGCTCGGCGGGCGCTCGATGCACTGGCCTCCCGGATGACGCGCGCCCCCGCCCCCGGGACGGCGGCCAGTGGCCGACGGGCCGGACCGCCGTTCTGGTTCGCGATCCTCGCCGGTCTCGGCATCCTGGCCGGGCTGGCGCTCGTCCTGCTCGAGGTGATGGGCGTCGGCGTCAACGTCGTCGTGCCGGGCGCGAACACCTCGCCGGCGGCGGCCGGGTCGGCCGCTGCGCTCACCCGCGACCGCGTGTCCCTCGCGCTCGAGAGCGCCTCGTTCGTGGTGCGGGACCCGAACACGGACTTCCGCCCCGGCGAGACGCCGACGCTGCTGCGCACGCCGCGCCTGCTGCTGCAGGCGGTGATCCCGTCGGACCCGACGCACGGCTTCATCGTGATCTACGAGTTCGCCGACGCCGACGCGGCCGACGCCGCGGGCCGCGAGTTCTGGGCCTACCTCCACTCCGGGACGGGCGCCATCGGCTATCCGCAGGACGAGGAGTTCGTGCTCCGGCGCATGGGCACAACGCTGATCTTCTTCCCGTGGTCGCCCACGGTCTCGCCCGACCCGGCGGTCGCCCGGCTGGCGTCAGCGCTCGGGGGGCTCGGCAGCCCGCTGGCCGGCCCGCAGTAACGCGGCGCGCGGCCGCCTCCCCGTCTACGCCCTCTCGTCCTGGGTGACGGGCAGCGCCTGGTCCACGGCGGCCCATGCTCGGACCCGGTCGCGCTTGACTTTGAAGGTGTGCGTCCGCGGGAAGTCGGCCTCGGGCCACAGCCGCCAGCCGGCGATGCGCTGGCTCGGCCCCAGCATGGCGTTGGCGGCCTTCACCGCAGCCTCGATCGCTGTCCGCATCGCCTCGGGCGGCGCGCCGTTGATCGCCGGCGCTGCGCGCGGGTCGCCCGGAACGGCGTGCGTCTCGGGCGCCAGCACCACGGCCTCGATCCGCCCCGGCCGCGTCTCCACCGCGACCGAGTCGCGGATCCCTGCCACGCGCAGCGCGTTCTCGACGTCCTCGGGGAACACGTTGAACCCGCTGGGCAGCACGATGATGTCCTTCATGCGGCCGTGGAGGTGCAGCCGTCCGCGCTCGTCGAGCTGACCGAGGTCGCCCGAGCGATACCAGCCGTCGGCGGTGAACGCGTCCGCGGTGGCGATCGGGTCCTGCCAGTAGCCCTTGAACACGGTCGGCCCCGCGAACTGGATCTCCCCGCCGTCGGCGATGCGCATCCTGACCGGGTCAGGCGGCCAGCCGACGCAGCCGAGCGGGTGGTCGTTCATCGTGGTGCAGCTGCCGGCCGCGGTCTCGGTGGCGCCGTATCCCTGGAGCACGATGACGCCCAGGTCCTCCCACGCCTGCTGGAGCGCGGGCGGCAGGAAGGCGCCGGCGGTGGCGAACAGGCGGAGGCCGCCGCCGAGCTGCGCATGGACGCCGCGGAACAGGACGCGCCGGGCGGGCATCGGCAGGCGCCGCGCGACGGCTCGCAGCCGGTTGAACGACGCCGTCCGGCCCTGCCTCTCCACCTCCCGCTCGATGGCGCTCCAGAACAGGTCCACCACCTGGGGCACGAGCAACATCGTGGTAACACGATGCTCTGTTAGCGCGCTGAAGATCACGCGCGGACTCCGGGAGCGGACGTAGAGGATGTCGGCGCCCACCTCGAGCGCGTAGAACAGGCACACGGCCTGCTCCAGCAGATGCGACAGCGGGAGCAGCGAGACGAGGCGGTGCTCCATCGGGTTGATGATCCGATGGAACGAGGCCACGCCCGCGAGGACGTTGTCGTGGGCCAGCATGACCCCCTTCGGGTTGCCGGTGGTGCCCGAGGTGAAGATGAGCTCGAAGACCTCGTCCGCGGCGGGCCGCTGCCAGGCGGCGAGCTGCGCCTCCCAATCGGCGGGGAAGCGGTCGTCGGGGTCGGCCGAGAGGTCCTCCACCAGGGTCGTCGGGAGCCGCTCGAGCTCAACCTCGCTCGGGTCGGGGGCGTCGCGCCCCGTGCCCAGGATCAGCCGGACGGCACCGCTCCGCTCGACGATGCGGCTGATGGTGTCGGGCGCCATCCGCGCATCCAGCGGCACGAAGACCAGGCGCGCGTACATCGCGCCGAAGTAGACGGCCGGGAGCGCGGGCGTCGACGCCGACCAGGTCAGGATGCGGTCGCCGGGCTGGATCCCGAGCGCGCGCAGCCGCCACGCGGCAAGGCGGCTCCGCCGCAGCAGCTCGGCGTACGACCAGTGCCACGACGTGCCGTCGTCGCGCCGCAGTCCGAGCGCGCTCTTCGTCCCGTACCGCGCCGCGCTGGTCTCGAGCAGGTCGAGCAGGGTGGCCATGTGAGCGTGATCCTAGCGGTGCCGATCCGCCGGTGTCGGCGGTATCAAAGCAACGACGCGCGGGCTCCACCGCCGTGGCTGTCAACCCCCCGGCAAGAGCTGGCGAGTTGCGCGTGGGACGGACGCGCCTCCAGCGCGAGATTGGCGCGGCCCGCCGTGAACGAGTCGGTGCGCGGGCGTGCGCCAGTGTCTCCCTGCGCGCCGCACCGTCGCGCCGAGCGGCGCCACACTCACGGCGGCCACGCCGCGCGGGCCAGCGTGCGCGATCGCGCTACTTCACCTCGATCGCCAGGCTCACGTGCCTGTCTGCGACCACGGTGACATGGCCGCTCGCGACCGCGTCGCGATTGTCGTCGAGCAGCCTGACCGTCCAACCGCCGACTTGACACGGGATCTCCGTCACCTGACCGGGCAGGGCGCCGTAGCCGACCTCTCCGCCGCACTCGCCCGGCCCGTCGCCCACGAAGTCGAGGACCCAGCCGCCCATCGGCACCAGCACGCCCTTGCCGGCGACGACCGTGACCTCGATCGTCCCGCGCGGCAGCAGCGCGGCGCCGGTGCCGTCCTCCGTGACCGCCAGCTCATCGGCCGGGACGCCGTAGTGGGCCAGCGCGAGGGCCGGTGCGGCCGGGTTCGCACTCGACAGCTCGAGCAGCGTGCGGTTGTGGACGGTGTCCACGCCGATCGAGATCGCCGCCGCGTCGAGGCCGCGCAGCCAGTCGATGTCCGCGGTGATGCGCTCCTGCAGCGCCCGAAGCGTGGCCTCCGTGTACGTGACTCGGCGCGTCACGAGCGGCGCGGCCGTGCCGATCCGGTCGAGGATCGCCTGCCGATGCCGCTCCGGATCCGAGGTGAAGAGCGCGACGACGGTCCCGTCCTGCTGGTCGAGGTAGAGCCCGCCGAACTGGTCTGGGACCGAGGCCGCGTACGCCTGGACAGCCGCCACCACCGTGTCGAACGTCGCCTGGCGCGCGGCGAACCACTGCGCTTCCTCGGGCAGCAGCGGGATGTCGAGCATGAACGTGCGAGCGGTGGGGTCCACGGCCACCGCCTCCACCCACGCGACATCCGAGCGGAAGCCGAACTGCTGCCGCTGGTGGACGGCGTACGCGATGTCGGAGGGCAGCGGCATGGGCGACGCGGCGTTGGCCGACGGTCCCCCAGGCGAGGCCGGCTCCGCGGGAGTCGCCGGCATCTCCGGCAGGCCCGCGGACGACGGCCCCGATGACGACGCCAGACCGCCGCCCGTGCATCCGGCCGCTAGGACTGCCGTCAGCGCCCCGCCGAGAAACGTCCGTCGAAACCCCCACCGCATGGCCGCATCCTCGCTGACGCCGGGCCCGCGTCAAGAGGCAGGCGGCCTCCACCGCCGCCGCGCGCGCGGCGCGTCGCTCCGGTGGTCGCCCGCAACCCGCCCACGCGACGCCGGAGCGCAGGCCGAACTGCTGGCGCTGGGCCTTCGCCTTCGCCCGTTACGCGGCCTCGCGGCTCACGTGCCGCGTCTCGGGCAGCAGCGCGATGAACGGCAGCGCCAGCAGCGCCGCCGCGGCCGCCAGGATCAGCGCCGCCTGGAGGCCCATCGCCTGGCCCAGTGCGCCCACCACCACGGTGCCAACCGCGCTCGTGATCGTGGTCACGAAGATGCTCAGGCCGACCGCGGTGCTCCGGTTGTCGGGCAGCAGCTCCTGCATCAGTACCAGTTCCACCGGCCCCGCGGTGAGCAGCACGACCCCGGCGATCGCCAGGACCGGCAGAACGGCTGGCCCTGCCGGCAGCGCGAGGGCCGCGATCAGCAGCGGCGCCCCCACGCCCGCCGCGATGGCGAGCATCGGCCGTCGGCCGATCCGATCCGACACCGTCCCGCCGCTGAAGGCGCCGACTGCCCCGCCGATCTCGAACACCGTCACGGCCGCGCCGGCGAGCACGAGGCCGGCCCCGGCGTCGGTGAGGTAGGTGGGGATGAAGACGAGCAGCCCGACGGTGGCCATCGACAGCAGCGCGCTCGCCGCCGCCAGCAGGAGGAACGGCCCCTTGACGGCGCCCAGCCCCTCGCGGATGGAGCCCGCGGCACGCTTGAGGTGGATTTCCGGCCGCCGGGCGAGTCGAGGAAGGAGGACGCCTGTGACGAGCACGCCGGGGACCAGCGCGATCCAGCTGCCGGCGAGGCCGACGACGGACAGCACGGCGGCGATGACGAGCGGGCCGATCGCGCGGCCGGATTCGCCGCCGGTCATGAAGATGGAGGTGCCCCGGCCCCACTGGGTCCCCGACGAGCGCGTGACGAGCGCGGCCGCGGCCGGGTGGAACACCGCCGAGCTCAGCCCGGCCAGTGCCAGGAGCAGCGCCACCACCGCCGGCGACGGCGCGAGGCCCAGCAGCGAGATCGCGACGGCCGTGGCGCCCGGCGCGAGCACGATCCAGTAGCGCGTGTCGGCGCGGTCCGCGATGTGGCCCAGGATCGGCTGCACCGCCGTTCCGACGCGGAACGTGGCGGCCAGCAGCCCGGCCACGGCCAGGCTGATCCCCAGCTGCGTGATGAGCAGCGGCAGCAGCACGCCCACGAACGCCGGGTAGCTGTCGTGGACCAGGTGCGCGCCCGAAACGGCCAGGATCGTGGGCGTGTCGAAGGCGGCCGACGCTCCCGGCGCCGGGTCGGCAGCAGGGGCGGTCGTCGTCTGGCTGTTGTCGGTGGTGGCCATGGAGCGCCCATTGTCGCCCGGATCGCACGCCCGGAGCGGCCCCGCAGGTCCCGGCTCTCGCGGGGCGGACTGCCCGGACGGACGACATCGCCCGCGCGTGCGCCCGCCGCCTCCTTGCCATTCATTCACCGGCTGATTACTTGGCGGGAGCCCTGCGGACCGAGACGCCAAGAAGGGGCGCAACCGTGCAGGCCACGCATGGTTGGCGCGCTGAGGAGTCCGCTCGTCGCCTACTAGCCACCGCACTCGTGGATGGCGAGATCCCCCGTGTCCGGTTCCCGCCGACGGCGGGGCTGGCAGCGCCGAGGGTCGGCCCGTCTGTGCCGCCGAGGCGCGGGCGAGGAGCCTCCGGTGAGCCCGGCGCCGGCGAAGGGAGGCCGCGCCCGTTCCGCCGCGACCAGTCGCCGGCCCGTCCCGGGGACTGCCTGCCGTCGGGTGCTATGGTCCGCGCATGGATCGCGACGACCTGGTGCGTCTCCGCCGCGCCCGCGACCGGATGGACCGCGAGTACGCGCAGCCGCTCGACGTCGAGGCCCTGGCGCGTACCGCCTGCATGTCGTCCGG
>JAJYGO010000346.1:0-377 GCA_021785115.1 Chloroflexota bacterium
ACCTGCTCACCGACTCCGGGACGTCGGCGATGTCCGACTACCAGTGGGCCGGCATGATGCTGGGCGACGAGGCGTACGCGGGGAGCCGCAACTTCTATCACCTGGAGGACGCGGTCCGCACGTACTACGGATACCGGCACGTCGTTCCCACGCACCAGGGCAGGGGCGCCGAGCACATCCTCAGCCAGATCCTGGTGAAGGCCGGCGACCACGTTCCCGGCAACATGTACTTCACGACGACGCGGCTCCACCAGGAGCTGGCGGGCGGCACGTTCCACGACGTGATCGTCGACGAGGCGCACGACCCGACGTCCACGCACCCCTTCAAGGGCAACGTGGACCTCGACAAGCTCCGCCGGCTGGTCGACGAGGTGGGG
>JAJYGO010000346.1:387-8373 GCA_021785115.1 Chloroflexota bacterium
CCCCCCACACCACGGCCGGCGGCCAGCCGATCTCGATGGAGAACATGCGGGCCGTCCACGAGTACTGCCGGAAGCAGGGGATCCGGGTGATCCTGGACGCGACGCGGGCGGTCGAGAACGCGTACTTCATCAAGGTGCGCGAGCCCGGCTGGTCGGAGCGGAGCGTGGCAGAGATCCTGAAGGAGTTCTGCGCCCTCTCTGACGGCTGCACCATGAGCGGCAAGAAGGACGCGCTCGTCAACATCGGCGGGTGGCTCGCGTTGAACGACGACGACCTCTTCGACGAGGCGCGCAACATGGTCGTGGTCTACGAGGGGCTGCACACCTACGGCGGCATGGCCGGTCGTGACATGGAGGCGATGGCGCGCGGCATCGAGGAGTCGGTCCAGGAGGATCACATCCGCGCGCGGATCGGCCAGGTGGAGTATCTCGGCAAGCACCTGGTGGACGAGGGCGTGCCGATCGTGTTGCCGATCGGCGGGCACGCCATCTTCCTCGACGCCAGGCGCTTCTACCCGCAGATTCCGCAGGCCGAGTTTCCGGCACAGACGCTCGCGGCGGAACTCTACGTCGACTCCGGGGTGCGGGCCATGGAGCGCGGCGTCGTGTCGGCCGGGCGCAACCCGAAGACCGGCGACCACAACTACCCCAGGCTGGAGCTGGTCCGGCTCACCCTGCCGCGCCGCGTCTACACGCAGGCGCACATGGACGTGACGTGGGAGTCGGTGGCGGAGCTCTTCGAGAAGCGCGACCAGGTGCGAGGCCTGCGCATGGTCTACGAGCCGAAATACCTGCGCTTCTTCCAGGCACGGTTCGAGCGCCTGTGATGGACCGGGCCGCGTTTCGACACTGACGCGTGCCCGACGGCCGGGTAGCATGGCCGCATGCGTTCAGCCGGAGAGGTCGTCGGGGCGGTGGTTCTCGTCGTCGGCGTCCTGGCGCTCCTCGGCACAGTCGGCGGCGACGTCGGCCTGGCCGAGTCGTTCCGGTGGCTCTGGCCGCTCCTCGTGGTCGGGCTCGGCCTGTGGCTGATGGTGGCGGCCAGCGATCGACGTCGTACCCGGCCACCGGTCGGATGGGGCCCCTCCCGGACCGACGCGGAGGGAACCGGCCCGGGCCCGTGGGGCGGCACCGCGGGGCCGGCGAACGCGTGGGGCGCCTCGGGCCCTGCGCCAGGCTGGGCGGGATCGACCGGGTCGGGGGGCGCGGCGCCGTCCGCGTGGGCGCCCGGCGGCATCCGTGAGCAGCGCTTCCTGGGCGAGATCGAGATGGCCGGGCCGATGCAGGCAGGTCCCATGCGGATCGAGACGTTCATCGGGGAGATCCGGCTGGATCTCACGCGCGCCACGTTCCCGGATGGGGAGACGCCGATCCACGTGAGCACGGCGATCGGCGAGATCCGGGTCCTGCTGCCGCCTGACATCCCCGCCGCGGTTCGCGTCTCCAGCATGCTCGGTGAGAGCGAGGCGATGGGCCGCGTGTCGGGTGCGTTCATGGGAGAGGCGCGGGCCGAGACCGAGGATTTCGCCGCAGCGACGCGGCGCATCCGGCTGGAAGCGCAATCGCTGATCGGCGAGGTCGCGGTGCGGCGGGCCCGGCTGGACAGTGGCGTCGCGGCGGCGGACACGCCGGGGGCGGGGTTCGCACCGGAGCCGGGGGCGGGGTTCGCGCCGGAGCCGGGGGCGGCGACCGGGGATGCCGGCGCCCCCGCCGTGGGCCCCGAGGGGCAGGTGCCGCCGGAGGCACCCACGACCTGAGGTGTCCGATCTCCGCGTCGAGTTGTTCTACACCATCGACTGTCCCCACTGGGAGCGGGCTCGTGCGGACCTGCATCGCGTGCTGTCCGAAGGGGCGATCGAGACGCCCATCCAGCTGGTGCAGGTCGGCGACCAGGACGACGCGGAGTTCCTCGGGTTCGTGGGTTCGCCGACGGTACGGGTCAACGGCCAGGACGTGGTGCCACCGCCGGCCGGATCGGGACCGGGGATCGGCTGCCGCCTGTACCGGCAGCCCGATGGAACGGTGGCGGGCCGCATTCCCGAATCGCTGCTGCGCGAGGTGATCCGCTCCCACCGGCAGGGCAGGCTCGAGGCGTTCCAGCGCGAGGAGTCGGCAAAGGTGGCGATCGCGGCGCTGGAGGCAACGGCGGAAGAGGAACGCGCCGCGGGGCACACGGAACGCGCAGCGGCGGACGAGGGACGAGCACCGGCCGAGGGCGGATGGGCCTCGGCCGACCAGGAGGATTGACTGCATGAGTGGGACGCGCGTCGGGCGGGCCGGAAGGGCCCGCGTGGCGGCGCAGGACGGTGTGGCGCACGCGCTTCGCGCGACGTTCCTGTGGGCAGCGCGCCGGCGGCGCCTGGCCCGGCTCGCGGCCGGCAGCGCGCTCACGCGGGGGACTGTGCGCCGGTTCGTCGCCGGCGAGACACTGCCGGAGGCGCTCGACGCGCTGGCGCGGCTGCGTGCGCGCGGGCTCGTCACCACCGTCGACATCCTGGGCGAGTCGGTGACCACCGTCGATGCCGCTCGTGCGGCCGCCGACCGCTACCTCGAGGTGCTCGCCGCGCTGGCGGACCGTGGCCTTGACCGCAACGTCAGCGTGAAGCTGACGCAGATCGGGCTCGACGTCGATCCCGACGCGTGCCGTGAGAACCTGCTGCGGATCGTCGCCCGCGCCGCCGAGCTCGAGGCATTCGTCCGTGTCGACATGGAGGATCACCTGCACACCGACCGGACGCTCGCGCTCGTCCGCGAGGCGCAGGCGGCTCACCCCAACGTCGGCGTCGTGCTCCAGGCGTACCTGCGGCGCACCGCTGCGGACGTGGCGGAGATGAACCGTGAGCGGATCCGGGTGCGGCTCTGCAAGGGCGCCTATGACGAACCGGCCGAGGTGGCGTTCCCGCACAAGGCCGACGTGGACGACAGTTTCCGGCGCCTGGTCGAGGCGCTCCTCCGGGAGGGCGAGCATCCCGCGATCGCCACCCACGACGAGCTGCTGATCTCGTGGGTGCGCGGGTACACCGAGCGGGAGGGGATCGACCGGACTCGGTTCGAGTTCCAGATGCTCTACGGCGTGCGCCGCGACCTGCAGGAGCGCCTGGCACGGCAGGGTTTCACCGTGCGCGTGTACGTGCCGTTCGGGACGGAGTGGTACCCCTACTTCATGCGCCGGCTCGCCGAGCGCCCGGCGAACGTGTTCTTCATGGCGCAGAGCGTGCTGCGTGAGGGCAGGCGCCCGCGCAGTCGCCGGTAGGCCCTGGCCGGAGGATCGGGGCCATGCCCGGGCCGATCAGGCGGATCGGCCGCGCGCGGCCCGCACCCATCCGAGGTACGTCCGGATCCGGTCCTCCAGCGCCGCCGGATCCGGATCGGCCTGCAGCGCGTCGCTGATCAGCGACGGCCCGACGCCGAGGCACGCGACCCCGGCGCGGAGCCAGGCCTCGGTGGCCGCCTGCGTGGCCTCCACGTTGGTGGGCATGAGCCGCGTCCGCGGGCTCGGCCCGAGGATGCCGCGCACGAACGCCGGCCCGTCGAACGCCGCCGCGGGGAAGAGCTTCACGATCTCGGCGCCCAGCTCCTCGGCGTCCGAGATCTCGGTGGCGCTGCCGCAGCCGGGAAGGTACGGGATCTTCCGCCGGTTGCACAGCCGCGCGATCTCGGGGTTGAGCGCCGGACTCACGATGAACTCGGCACCCGCGGCGATGAAGAGCGCGGCCGTGGGCGCGTCGTAGACCGTGCCTGCGCCGAGGATCATGTCCGGGTACTCGGCGGGCGCGCGGACCAGCAGCTCCCGGAAGACCTCGTAGGTCCCGGCGCCCCGGTTCGTGACCTCGACCACGCGGGCCCCGGCCCGCCGGCACGCCTCGACCACTCGTTGCGCGGCAGCGAGATCGAGCGGGGTGAAGGTCGGCACTGCGCCGACCTCGAGGATGGCCCCCAGCACGGTGAGCCGGTCGAAGCGAGCCATGATGTCCCTCCGTTCTCCTCCCTCGACGAGTGCCCCAGGAGCAGCCGGGGAGCCACGGGAAGTCCGGGGAAGGCCGGTGGCTGCTCCTGGACGCCGGTGGGTGTCATCGTCGATCGACCTCTGCGGGGGCGGTGTCCCGTCGTGGGCGACGGTGCCGTGGACACGCCTCGGCCGATCACGGTAGCGCGATCACGCCTCGCGCGCGACGGCCACCCTGGCCGCGGCACCTCGACCGGTCTGCGCCAGCATCACCGCGGCGACCACGAAGACCGCGCCGAGCAGCTGCTGGGGTCCCAGCCGCTCGCCGAGCACCAGCACGGCAAGTGTCACGGTGAAGACGGGCTCCATGGTGCTCACGAGCGCGGCCTGTGCGGCCCCGATCCGGCTCACGCCGGCGTAGAAGGCCTGGATCGCGACGGCGGTCGACAGCACCGCGATCCCGACCAGGCCCGGCCACGCGTCGGGCGGGACCTGCCACGGGAGGGCAGGTTCGCGGACCGCCACCGCGAGGGCGACGAGCACGAGCCACGTGCCCACGATCATCAACGCCGCCGCGACGAGCGGCGGGACATCGGGATCGTCCTCCGCGCGGCGGGCATGGGCCGTGGCGCCCCTGCGCTCGCCCGCGACCAGGGCCGAGAGCAGGATGTACCCGCTGTAGATCAGCGGTGACACGGCCGCCAGGGCGACGCCAAGCGGGTTGGTGCCTGCCCGGATGCCGCCGACGGTGAGCACGGCGCCGAACGTCGCGATCGCCAGGGCGGCCCAGGGGCGGCGTCCCTCGAACGACTGGCCGAACCGCATCGCGAGCACCGCGACGAGGGCGGGATACACGTAGAGCAGCAGGGCGACGAGGCTGACCGGCACGAGCTCGACCGCGGCGTAATAGGTGGCCGCGTTGCCCGCGAAGACCATCCCGAGCCCGAGGAACGCAGCCGCCCGCCGGAGCGTCAGCCGTTGCAGCGCCTCGCGACCCGAGGCGCGGGCGAAGATCCAGCCCCAGGTCAGGGCGGCCCCCAGCGTGAAGCGCCACGCGAGCAGCGTCAGCCAGTCGGCGCCCGCCGCGTACACGCCCTTTGCGAGCAGCGGGCCCGACCCGTACCCACAGGCCGAGATGACCACGAGCGCGATGCCCACGAGGTGCCGGTGGCGCATCGGCCGAGGCTAGCAGGACGACGGCCCGCCGGGTGGCCGAACGCCCCTGAACCCGGCGCCTGCCCGCACCCTGTCCGGTCGAAATGGGTAGACTTTCGAAGTCCCGGCCGGCCCACGCGTGCGGCTGGCGGACGCAAACGAGGATTGCTGCGACGGCTACGCTGTACGCCCCCACGACACAGCGGGTCCGACGGGCCCCGACCGTCGTCGACTACGTGAACATCCGCTGGGTCGACGAATGGTGCAAGCGCTGCAACATCTGCGTCGAGATCTGCCCGAAGGACAGCCTGGTCCTGACGCATGACGCGATCATCGAGGCCGAGGACTGCATCCGCTGCGGCCTGTGCGAGCGGTACTGCCCGGACCTCGCGATCGAGGTGATCCCGGTGCGGACCGCCGCGACCGCCGAGGCGAGCGCCGAGCAGGCCGCGGCAGCCAGGCGTGGCCGGGCCCGGCTGCCCCAGCGATCCGGAGCGCCCGACACCGCGCGCGGGCCCGCCGTCGCCGGCACCGACCCCAACCGCGGCATCACCGACGTCGAAAGCGCCCCCGACGTCGACCGGGCGAACCCGACCTAGGAGGCGGAACGAAACATGGCCAAGCGGCTCCTCCAGGGCAACGAAGCGGTGCTCCTGGGAGCGGTGAAGGCGGGTGCCACCTACTTCGCGGGCTACCCGATCAGTCCGAGCAGCGAAGTCCTGATGGCCGCGTCCGTGTACGCGGCCAGCCACCCGGAGTTCCGGTTCCTCCAGGCCGAGGACGAGATCGCGAGCGCCAACGCGATCATCGGCGCGAGCCTGGCGGGCGCGAAGTCCTTCACCGCCACCTCCGGCCCCGGGTACAGCCTCATGCAGGAGGCGATCGGCTACGCCCACAAGCTCGGTGTCCCGACCGTCTTCGTCGACGTCCAGCGCGTCGGGCCGGCCACGGGCATGCCCACCATGCCGGGCCAGGGCGATATTCTGCAGACGCGCTACGGCTCGTCCGGCGACTACACCAGCATCGTCTTCTACCCGTCCACCGTCGCCGAGTGCTACGAGTACGCGATCCACGCCTTCAACTGTGCGGAGGAGAGCCGGTCCCCGGTGATCCTGCTCTCCGACGCGTTCCTGGGGCACCTCAACGAGGTGGTCGACCTCGACGCCATCGACGTTGCCGTCGTGCCGCGCACGCTCGAGCCTCTCGCGTCGGGCAACACCCGGCTGTTCAGCGGGGTTGCCACCTATCCGGACGGCGAGCCGGCGACGGCCGACGCGGACGAGTTCATCCGGCAGTTCGAGGCAGCCAGGGCGCTGCGCCTCGAGGTCGCCGACCGGTACGCCTTCTACGAGTACGGCTGGAACAAGGACGCGGACACGCTGGTGATTGCGTTTGGCGTCACCACGCGGATCGCCCAGCCCCTGGCACCGCACTTCGCGCTGTTCCGGCCCATCCGCATCTGGCCGGTCCTGCAGGAACAGCTCCGCGAAATCGCGCCGCGCTACAAGCGCCTGGTGGTCATCGAGGGGAGCGACGGCCAGTACGCCAGCGTGGTCGAGCGCGTCCTGTACCGCGACGTCCACCGCGTGCCGCTGCTCGGCGGCCGCATGAGCCTCGAGGCGGTCCGCGAGGGGCTCGACAGGATCGGCCTGCTTCCGCGCGAACTGGCCGACGCCGCCGTCTCCTGAACGGCAGCGCGCAGCCACACGAACCGAGGTCCGCACCGCACATGTCGTACAAGGACAAGATCAAGACCGATCTCTTCCCCACGATCTGGTGCCCGGGCTGCGGGATCGGCCTCATCATGACTCAGCTGGCCATGGTGATGGACGACCTGGGCCTGGACAAGTCGAACACCGTGATGGTGACGGGGATCGGGTGCACGGGCCGCATGGGCGCCTACATGCAGTTCGACTCCGTCTACACGCTCCACGGCCGCACGCTCCCCGTCGCCGAGGCGATCGCCACCGTGCGCCCCGAGCTCAACGTCATCGTGGTCTCCGGTGACGGCGACCTGACGTCGATCGGCGGGAACCACCTGCTCCACGCGATCCGCCGGAACCCGCGGATCACCGTGCTCTGCAACAACAACGAGATCTACGGCCTGACCGGTGGCCAGACGGGGCCGACCACACCGGTGGGCACCAGGACCGTGTCGTCCCCGGCCGGTGCCACGTTCAGCCCCGTGAACCTGCAGGGGCTCGTCAACACCAACGCGAACGCGTTCTACGCCAAGACGACGGTCTACCACCAGGGCCAGATGCGGCGGGCGATCAAGGAGGCCATCGAGTGGCCCGGGTTCTCCTTCGTCGACATCACCAGCCAGTGCATCGAGAACAACGGGCGCCGGATCGGCTTCCCGAGTGCCAACGAGATGCTCAACTACTACAAGAAGGAGTACCGGCAGGCGCCGCCCGGATCGACGCAGCTGGCAACCCACCAGCTCGGGATCGTGAAGGGCAAGCCGGCCGAGACCGAGCCGGTGCCCGTGGGGGCCGCCTCGGGGAACGGGAGCGGCGAGGCATGACCGAGCACGCGATCGTCATCGACGGCGTCGGGGGCCAGGGGGTCCGGGTCATCGGCAACACCATGGCCACCCTGCTGGGCGCGATGGGCTACGAGGTGACGCTCCTCTACGACTACGACTCGAGTGTCCGGGGGGGCATGAGCGAGGCGTTCCTCAAGTACGCCGACGAGCCGATCTCGAACCCGGTCGTCGAGCACGCGAACGTCACCCTCCGCCTCGCGGACCGCGGCCCGAACCACCTGGACAGCGACTACGTGGTCTGCGACATCGGGCTGGCGAAGCCCGGCGAGCAGGCCGAGGAGATCCCCTTCCTCGAGCTGGGGGTCAAACACTTCGGGCGCGACCTGTTCGGCAACAT
>JAJYGO010000029.1 GCA_021785115.1 Chloroflexota bacterium
AATCATCGCACCGAGCGGCGCCGATGTCAACCATATTCATGGCTACATCCCACACCGCGAAACGGCCATCTCGGGCAGAACCCGATCGGGAAACGGGGCGGATCAGCCCCGATCAGCGCTGGAAGTTCGGCCTAGCCGGCCGCGTCGATTGACCTCTGCGACCCAGGCGGGATCGGCGGCCTCGAAGACCGCGAACGCCGTTTCCTCGGCCGCGATGAAGGTCGTGCCCAGGTAGCCGACGGCCCGGCCCCCCCCGCGCAAGCGCCGCGGATGCCCGACGCAGCTCGACCTCACCGTGCTCGAGGCGCTCGAGCGCGAGGCCCGGCCAGCAGCGCTCGGCGAGATACCGGGCTGCAACGGGGCCGGGTCTGGCTGGTCGGACACGTGCGGCATGGCGACAGGGCGGCTGGCGCCGCCCGCCGACGAACGCGGGGGACTGCGCGATCTGTGGCCGGCGAACCCGCGAAACCCGCGGGACGCGACGACGGCCCCGTTCGAACGACTCCTGCCAGCGAGCTGCGCGTCGCCCGGCCCTGCACCCAAGTCGGCCGCGCCCCGATCGGCTGAGGCCCGTCCCGGCCCGCGGACCCGACCCTCGCTGGCCCAGGCGCGGGGCTAGGATCGCGGCACGGGCGCGGCGAGACCGCCAGCGGGGCGACCGGGGTCGGCTGACGAGGGGCTCACCATGGTCGAGGTGCAGGCGGCGAGGCGCTCGATTCCCGAGCAGGCCCGTGCCGTCATCATCGGCGGCGGAGCGATCGGCACGAGCGTCGCGTACCACCTCGCCAAACTGGGGTGGTCGGACGTCGTGCTGCTCGAGCGCCGCCAGCTCACCGCCGGGACCACGTGGCACGCCGCGGGGCTCATCACGTCGGCCGGGATGGCGAGCGAGACACTGCTCTGGATGTCGCGCTACACCCGCGACCTGTGCGCCTCGCTCGAGGCGGAGACCGGCCAGGCGACAGGCTTCCGGCCGATCGGCCACTGCCACCTCGCCACCAGCCCGCGCCGGCTTGAGTCGCTGCGGCGCGAGGCCGCCTTCGCCCGCATGTTCGGCGTGGACGACCAGGAGCTCTCGCCTGCCGAGTTCGCCAGGCTCTGGCCGGAGGCGGCGGTCGACGACATCCTCGCCGCCTTCTACGTCGCCGACGAGGGTCGCGTCAACCCCGCGGACCTTGCACAGGCCTACGCGAAGGGCGCCCGCATGCGCGGCGCGAGGATCGTGGAGGGCGTGACGGTCCTGGGGATCACCCAGGCGAACGGGCGCGTGACGGGCGTGCTCACGGACCAGGGCCCGGTCAAGACGGACGTCGTCGTCAACGCCGCCGGCATGTGGGGCCGCGAGGTGGGCGCGATGGCGGGCGTCACCGTCCCGCTCCAGGCCGCAGAGCACTACTACCTCATCACCGACACCGTCCCGTGGGCGCACCCAGACCTCCCGATCGTCGAGGAGCCGGACCGCTACGGCTACTACCGCGAGGAGGGCGGCGGGATCCTGGTCGGCCTGTTCGAGCCCGTCGCCAAGGCCTGGTCGCTGGACAGGGTGCCGCCCGACATCGCCTTCGCGAGCCTCGAGCCCGACTGGGAGCGCATCACGCCCTTCCTCGACCACGCGATGGGCCGGTTCCCGAGCCTGCGCGACGCCGGCGTCCGAACCATGTTCTGCGGCCCGGAGAGCTTCACGCCGGACACGTTGCCCCAGCTGGGCGAGGCGCCAGAGCTGCGCGGGTTCTACGTGGCGGCCGGGCTCAACTCGCTGGGCATCCTGATGAGCGGCGGCGTGGGTTCGGCGATGGCGGAGCTGATCGACACGGGCGTGGCGCCGGTGGACCTGTCCGGCATGCACGTCGACCGGACGCAGACCTTCGAGACCAGCCGCCGCTTCCGCCGCGACCGGGCCGTCGAGCAGCTGGGCCGGCTGTTCGGCGACGCCGCGTTCCCGAACTGGCACCCGAGGACGGCGCGCAACGTCCGGCGCTCGGCCGTCCACGACCGGCTCGCGGCCGCGGGCGCGCACTTCGCCCCGTCGTCGGGCTACGAGTACGCGGAGTGGTTCGCCCCGGCGGGGGAGCACCCGGAGATCGAGATCGGGTGGGGGAGGGACGCCTCGTTCCCGATCCAGGCTGCCGAGCACCGGGCGGTCCGGGAGGCGGTGGGCATCCTGGACCTGAGCGGAATGGCCAAGATCCTCGTCCAGGGGCGGGACGCCGAGGCCGTGCTCAACCGCGTGTGCGCCAACGACGTCGCCGTGCCGGTGGGCCGGCTGGTGTACACGCAGTGGCTGAACGATCGGGGCGGCATCGAGGCGGACCTCACCGTCACCCGCCTCGCCGAGGACCGGTTCCTCGTGGTGGCCACCGACACGATCCACCGGCGCCTGGAGTCGTGGATCCGGCGCCACACGCCCCAGACCGCCCACATCGCCACCACCGACGTGTCCGCGGGCTGGACCCTGCTCCAGGTCCAAGGGCCGCGCTCGCGCGAGCTGCTCCAGGGCCTGACCAGCGCCGACCTGTCGAACGAGGCGCTCCCGTACCTGACGGCGCGCGAAATCGACGTCCACTACGCGCGCGCCTGGGCGATGCGCGTGACATACGTCGGCGAGCTCGGGTACGAGCTCCACGTGCCGGTCGACCAGGCGCTGACGGTCTACGACGCGCTGTTCGAGGCCGGCGAGGCGATCGGCCTTCGCAACGTGGGCATGGGGGCGATGGGCAGCCTCCGGCTGGAGAAGGCCTATCGCGACTACGGCGTCGACATCGACAACACGGACACGCCGCTCGATGTCGGGCTCGGGTTCGCGGTGGCCTGGGACAAGCCGGGCGGCTTCATCGGGCGCGAGGCGCTGCTGACGGTGCGCAGGCCGGGGCCGCCGACCCGGCGCCTCGTCCAGGTCCTCGCCCTGGACCCGGGGCCGCTCCTGTACGGCCAAGAGCCGCTCTATCGAAATGGGCGGCTGGTCGGGCACAACCGGATCGGCGCGTACGGGCACACCTTAGGCGGGGCCGTTGGCCTCGCGACCCTGGAGGACGAGGCGGGCCTGCCGGCGGCCGAGGTCGACGGCGACGACTACGAGCTCGACATCGCGGGCGTCCGCTGCCCGGCACGCGTCTCCTCGCGGCCCCTGTATGACCCGGGACGAGCGCGGATCCTCTGCTGACGCCCCGCCTGCATGGCGCCCGACCGCCTATCCTCTCCTCGACGCGCCGCGGGGCGCGACCTGGAGGGCGTGATGGCGAGGTTCCACCGGGGGAGCGACGGGCCGTCCCCGTACGGGCCGCCCCCGTACGGGCCGCCACCCCAGCCTCCCGAGGATCTGCCCACGAGGGCGACGACGCCCGCGCCGCCTGCCTATCCGCCCCGCGGCCCGTCGATCGCGCCGCCAGCGGACCCCGGGCCGCCTCCGCCCCCGCCGCTTGGCGGCGGACCTGAGCCCGTCTCGCCCTGGGCGCCACCGCCCGGCGCCTACAGCAGCACGGCCCCCGGCGCGCCGGGGCTCCAGTACGGCCGCACACTCGACCGGGTGATGGCCTACCTGCTCGACGCGCTCATCGTCACGATCCCGGTGCTCATCGTGGCGTTCCTCGTGGGCGCCGGGGTGGCGTTGGGCGGGATGGGGGAGGGCGGCCTCGCATTGGTGGCCGGGATCATCGGGTCCGGGGTCCACCTGCTGTACTTCGTCTCGTTCTGGACCGGCAACGCCCGGGCGACCCTCGGGATGCGGCTGATGAGGCTCCAGATCGCCGATGCCCGCACGGGCGACACGCTGACGGTCCAGCAGGGGCTGGTCCGGTGGCTCGCCCTGGGCGGGGCCTTCCAGCTGCTCGAGCTGGTGCCGCCGCTCCTGCTGCTCGGCGGGCTGCTCGCCTTCGCGTGGGATCTGGCCCTGCTCGCGACCACGGCGGCGAGTCCCACCAAGCAGGGCCTCCACGACCGCATCGCGAGCACCGCGCTGGTCCAGCCGGCTGGCGCGCAGACGCCGGCCGTGACCTGCCTGGTCATCGCGGTTGCGCTGTTCGCGCTGTGGGTGATCGGGGTGGTGCTTCTCCTGCTCAGCACGGGCTTCTCGGGCATCCTGTCCGCGGTCGGCACGTCCGTCTGACCGGCGGCCTCCCGAGCGCGCTACCCTCGGGACCATGAGCCCCGACGACTCCCGCCTCGACCCGCAGCAGACCACCGGCCTCACCGACATGAGCCCCGCGGCGTTCCGCGCGGCGGCCCACGAGGCCGCGGACCTGATCGCGGACTACCTCGAGAGCGTCGAGTCGTACGCCATCCTCCCGCCCGTCGAGCCCGGATCCATCGGCGCCGCCTTCGCCGCGCACGCGCCCGAGGCGCCGGAGCCGGTGGCGGCCATCCTGGCCGACGTCGAGCGGCTGGTCCTGCCCAACGCCACCCACTGGCAGCACCCCGGCTTCTTCGCGTACTTCTCCACGTCGGCGTCCGGGCCCGGGATCCTGGGCGAGATGGTGACGGCGGCCCTGGGCCAGAACCCGATGCTGTGGCGGACCTCGCCGATCGGCACCGAGCTCGAGGGCGTGGTGGTCCGCTGGCTGCGCGAGGGCCTGGGCCTGCCGGACGCGTTCGACGGGCTGCTCACCGACACCGCGTCCACGTCCACGCTGATCGCCATCGCCGCGTCGCGCGAGGCGGCCGGGCTCGAGGCGTCGGCGAAGGGGCTCGCGGCCCGCGAGGGCTTCGGCCAGCCGCGCGTCTACGGCTCGACGGAGACCCACAGCTCCATCGAGAAGGCGTGCATGACGCTGGGGCTGGGGCGGGCGGCGCTGGTGAAGGTGCCGGTCAACGACCGCTACGAGATGGATGCCGACGCGCTGGCGGCCGCGATCGCCGACGACCGGGCCGCCGGCCGGACGCCGATCTGCGTGGTCGCGACCATCGGCACCACCTCGTCGACCTCGGTCGACCCGGTCCCGGCCATCGCCGACATCGCCGAGCGCGAGGGCATCTGGCTCCACGTCGACTCGGCCTACGGCGGCGTCACCGCCCTGCTCCCGGAGCGCCGCGCGCCGTTCGAGGGCTGGCAGCGCGCCGACTCGATCGTCGTCAACCCGCACAAGTGGCTGTTCACGCCGCTCGACGCGTCGTTGCTGCTGTCGCGCCGGATGGACCAGCTGCGGGCGGCGTTCAGCCTCGTGCCCGAGTACCTGCGCACGCTCGACCGCGTCAACCCGGTGCTCGACTACAACGAGTACACGCCGCAGCTCGGCCGGCGGATGCGCGCGCTCAAGCTCTGGATGCAGTTGCGCTGGTTCGGCCTGGAGGGCCTGCGTCGGCGGATCCGAAACCACCTGGCGATGGCCGAGGCGTTCGCGGGCTGGGTCGACGCGGACCCCGACTGGGAGCGGCTGGCGCCGGTGCCGTTCGCGACCGTCTGCTTCCGCCACCGGCCCGCCGCGCTCGCCGGCCGCGAGGACGACCCCGACGTCCACGCCCGCCTCGACGAGCTCAACACCCGCCTGATGGACGCGGTCAACCGCACGGGCGAGGTCTTCCTCTCGCACACCCGCCTGCGCGATCGGTTCACGATCCGCGTGGCCATCGGGAACCTGCGGACCGAGCCGCGCCATGTGGCCCGCGCCTGGGAGCTGCTCCGCGCAGAGGCGGCGAAGCTCGCGTAGCCTGCCGAGAGCAGATCCGCCCAACAGCGTCGCAAGGAGGCGCCCGATGCCCGAGCCCGTCGAGATCCAGTACTTCTACAAGACCAAGTGGGGCGCCCACGACGAGTGGATCGAGCTGTTCATGCGGAACCACTGGCCGATCCTGCGCGAGCAGCTGGCGCAGGGCCGCTACACCGCTGTCCGGATGGCGACGGCGCGCTTCCACGGCGACGGGCTCGCGGGCTGGGACATCATGGTCTCGATCACGTATCGCGACTGGGCGGCGGTCCAGGAGCACAGTGACGGGACGATCATCACCCGCCTCTACCCGGACCAGGCGGTCTTCCGGGCGGAGGAGCGCCGACGCTTCGAGCTGCTCGAGGCGCACTGGGACGTCGTCCTCGAGGAGCAGCCGCTGACGTAGGGTTTCCTGACCCGGCCGGGCGCCCAACCTGGGCGCTGGGCCGCGCGGCGTACTGCGGAAGCGGAAGTGAGACCGGGGCGACGACTCCGGATCGCGACTCTCGGGGCCAGACGCCGGCGGTTACAGCGTCGGCTTGAGCACCATCAGGACGACGATCACCAGGACGAGCGCGATCGCCACTCCGCCGAGCATCCGCGAGCGCCGCGCCGCCTCCTCGTAGTCGGCCGACATCGGGTCCGCGGCGGCCAGCGCGAGCTGGCGGCGCATGGCCGGCGCGTAGAGCGCGATGCCGATCACCGCGACGACGACGTACAGCCCGATCGAGGCGGCGATCCACAGCGACTCGAACGAGAACGCCCCGGTGACCACGGTGGCGATGCCCGCGAGCAGCGCCACGATGTACGAGGGGTTGGCAATCCGCCGGTCGAGGACCCGGACACTCTCGATGACCCAGACGAGCCGCGCGGAGTCTCGACCGGCTCTCGAGTACCAGAACTGGTACGTGGCATTGGCCCCGACCGCCGAGATGACAGCGAGGATGTGGACGAGCTTGAACACCAGCGAGATCTGCACGACAGCGATTGTGGCGCCATTTGCCGGCTCACGTCACGCGAACTGCATAATGGCGCCCTGATCGCCCCTCGACCCCGGAGGCCCGTCCCGCCCGTGCCGCCCATCACCGAGCTGACCCGCATCGAGCCCGTCCACCTCGCCCGCCTCAAGAAGCAGGGGATCTCCACCACGGGGATCCTGCTCGACGTCTCCGAGACGCCCTCGCGTCGGCAGAGCCTGGCGGACCACGTGGTGGCGTCGCCCAACGACGTGCAGACCTGGCGCGACGAGGCGCTGATGCTCAACCTCGCCGGCTTCGGCCACCCCGAGCACGAGCTGTTCGTCCAAGCGGGCTTCGACGGCCTGCGGGACCTCCTCGCGACGGATCTGCCGGTGTTCCGGGTTCGGATCGCCCGCGCGGCCACCGAGCTCGCCACCGAGGCGCCGAGCGACCTGATGGTCGAGACGTGGTGGGAGCAGGCGCGGACGCTCGAGGACGAGTAGCGGGGCGCGGGCTCCCCGCGCCTTCCCGGTACCATCGGGGGTGATGCCAACCTTCCGCGGCGCGCTCGCCTCCATCGTCATCGGCCTCTCGACCGCAGTCGTGGTCGTCGCGCTCGCCATCCTGCCGTTCCTCGCACCCCCCTGGGTCAGTTTCGAGCAGGGCCGCGCCCAGGCGGCGGCCTGGACCGGCTTCACGCAGGAGCAGCTCCAGGCGGTCACGGACTCGGTCCTCCACGACCTCGTGCTGGGGCCGCCCGACTTCCTCGCCGCCCTGCCGGGGCAGACCACACCCGTCCTCAAGCCCAACGAGCGCGCGCACATGCGCGACGTCCGCGGCGTGTTCGCCGGCTTCTACCTCGTCGCGATCGGAGGCGCGCTCATCCTCGGTGCCGCATTCCTGCTCAGCCGCGGCCGCCCCGCCCGCGCCCGCCTGTGGCGCCGCCTGGCACGCGCCGGCACCGTGATCGCGGTCGTGACGGTCGTGGGCGGGGGGATCGGCGTGCTGGTCTTCGACCAGGCGTTCACGCTGTTCCACGAGATCTTCTTCCCCGGCGGCAACTGGCAGTTCGACCCGCGCACGGACCGCCTGGTCCAGCTGTTCCCTGACCAGTTCTGGAGCGAGACGACCGTCGCCGTCGGGGTCACCATCGTCGTGCTCGCGCTTGGCTTGCGCTGGATCGGCCGTCGACGGGCGGCGCGCCTCGAGCGCGGCAGCCCCTCTGCGGCGCTGGCGGCGACAGCGTGAGCGGCGGGATCCCGGTCGCGTCCCTGTTCGGGATCGAGATCCGGGTCTCGCTGTCGCTGGCCGTGATGGCGGGCATCGTGGCCCTTCTCGGCGCGGAGCAGGCGGCCCTCCTCTCGCCCGACCTCGCTGGGCCGCTGCAATGGGTGGTCGGGGCGGCGATCGCCGCCATGTACCTGCTCTCGGTGCTGGCGCATGAACTGACGCACGCCCTGGTGGGGCGGCAGCGCGGCGTCGCCGTGACGACCGTCGTGCTGGGCTTGGTGGGCGGGCTCGCCCCGCTCTCGATCGAGACCGCGCGCCCGCGTGACGAGGTGGCCATCGCCGTCTCCGGGCCGCTGACATCGCTGGTGATCGCCGTGATCCTGCTGCCGGTCGCGGTCGTGATCAGCGTGGTGACGACGGCGTACGACGTGATCGCGAGCGCCCTGCTCGTGGTGGGGGTGCTCAACCTGATGCTCGGGCTGGCGAGCCTCCTGCCGGCGCT
>JAJYGO010000254.1:0-7410 GCA_021785115.1 Chloroflexota bacterium
CCGAACGTCGCCGGTCCTCGGCGGCCCACTCGACGAGGTGTCGCCATGCTCTTCTTCACCAGCGGCCGGACCCGAACGCTCCGCCGCTCGCGCCACGACCCGAGCTCCTGGCTGCCCGCGGACACGTCGGTCGACCCTGAGCAGGCGATGAAGGACGCCGGGACCGCCGTCAGGCGTGCCGGCGAGGACATCGCCGAAGCGGCCCGCCAGACCGGCGAGGACATCGCCGAAGCGGCCCGCCAGATCAGCGTCGAGGCCGTGCGCCAGATCCGCTTCAACACGGCGGCCGCGAGCGCCGACGCGAAGCGGCAGATCCGGGCGAACGCCAAGGCCACCCGGGCCGAGGCGAGGCGTCAGATCCGGAACAACGTCAGGGCGGTTCGCGCAAACGCATCGGCCGTCCCCGACGATCTGCTCCCCGCGGGCCGCAACGCCATCCGCAAGTCGGTTGACAGGCTCGTCCCGGGCCGGCGGAAGCGGGCCCGCCGAGGGCGGCTCCTCGGCGTGCTGGGGATGTTCATGACCGCCGGACTCACGCTGCTCGGCGTCCAGATGCTGATGGCGCGCCGGTCGAGCCGGTCGATGCGCAGGAAGGATTGGGGCCACAGCCCAGGGGGGCGGACGCCCGCGGCGGTGGGCGCTGGCGGCATGACCGGCGCCGAGACCCTCGGATCGGCCGGCGGCGCACGCACACCCGGCGCCGGCGCATCGGTTGGAGCGGACAGCACGCCCGGCGCGCCGGGCCTGTCCGCAGCCGCCACGACGGGTCTGCCGAAGCCCACGGGCCTGCCGAACGCCGTGAGCCCCTCAGACCAGGGCGGTTCTGCCGGCCGCCACCCGCCCGCGGACCTGCCGCCGGACGCGTCCACCGAGGCGGGCACGTTCGACCGCGACGCGGGCATCCGCGCGGCCAGCGAGGGCATGGAGCCGCCCGAGCCCCTGGTGCCGGGCGCTCCGCCGTCCGAGACCGCCGACGAGATGTAGCGAGCGCGGTCGAGGAGGCAGCACGGGCGCGAACGCGGAGGTCGACGATGGACGTTGACGGGACGGCGATCGGCGGCATCATCGTGCCACCCTCGGAGACGGACCGCGCCCACGAACTCGCGAACGGCACGATCCGGCGCGGTTTCGGCGGCGACAGAGACCGGCTGCGGCGCTTCGTCGCAGCGCTGGTGTCGGCCCTCCCGGCGGGCACGATGGTCGCCCTCCGGGGCAGCGCGGTCGCCGGCCGGTCCTTCCGCACGGGGGCGCCATTCGACGCCCAGGGCCCGGGCACCAGCGACCTCGACATCGTCCTGCTCGGCGAGACCGTCCGCGACCTGTTCAGCGAGGAGGCGCAGTACGTCGGCGGCATCAACACGGTCCCGGCGTCCGACGCCGCTCCCTGGGTCGCCCCGATGCTCGAGTCGGCCCGTCGCCGGGCGCAGGCGATCGCGCGCCGCCCGGTGAGCATCCAGGCGCAGGCTCCCTGGTTCCTTGAGCTGCGCGCCCGGATCCAGAGGCAGCCCTACGTGATCCTGGCGCCCGACGGTTGACCCTCCGACTCGTCAGCTACAACATCCGCAAGGGGGGCCGAAGGCGGAGCCGCCTGATCAGCGAGGTTCTCCGCCAGCTCGACCCCGATCTCGTCGTGCTCCAGGAGGCCATCGACCCCGGGGTCGTGGTCGAGGTCGGCCACGAGATCAACGCCCACGTGGTCCTCGCGGCGCCAGGGCGCTCGGTGGCGGTGCTCAGCCGGATGGGCGAGCTCGAGGCCTCCTGGCACCGCGGCTCGCACGGTCCCCGCTACGCCGAGGTCCGCCTCCCCTCGATCGACGCCCGACTGCTGGGCCTGCACCTCACCGCTGGGCTGTCCGGCCGCGGCGAGCGGCGCCGGGCGCGAGAGGCAGAGCAGATCCTCGCGACCGTCGCGGGCGGCTCCGGGGCTGCGGCGTGCGTCGTCCTCGCCGGCGACTTCAACGCGGTGGCGCCCGGCGACCTGCCGGCCGTCCGCCGTCTGCCGACGTGGATCCGCATCCTGCTCCGGGTCGACGGCGGCATCTCGACCCGCGTCATGCAGCGGCTCCTGGCCGCGGGGTTCATTGACGCGTACCGGCGCCGGAACCCCGACGCGCCGGGCGCGACCGTCCCGTCGGACGCACCCGCGGTCCGGCTCGACTACTTCCTCCTCGGCTCGGACGTCGCGCCGCGTCTCGTCGAGTGCCGCGTCGCGGTGACGGACCCGGTCCTGCTCGCCGCGGCGTCGGACCACCTGCCGATCATCCTGGAGCTGACGACGGAGCCGCCACCCGAGCCGCCCGGCGACGAGCGCGAGGACGCAACAGATCAGCAACGAGACGGGCCCGCGCCCGGAAACCCCCGCAACGGCGAGCGCGCGACGATGCGCCCATGACGGCACTCGACGTCGGACTCCTGCTGCTCGGCCTCGTGACCGGGCTGACCCTCGCCGGGCACGGCGCCCAGAAGGCGTTCGGGTGGTTCGGCGGACCCGGGATGCAGGGCTGGACGAGCGCCGTCGCCGGGATGGGCTTCTACCCGGCCGCCCCCTTCGCGACGGTCGCGATGCTGGCCGAGCTGCTGGGCGGGCTGGGTCTGGCGTTGGGCTTCCTGACCTCGGTCGCGGCCGCGATCATGGTGGCGCAGTCCATCGTGATCATCTTCCACGTCCACTGGCGGCACGGCTTCTGGAACACCGAGCGCGGGATCGAGTACCCACTCCTGATCGGCGTGGTTGCCGTGTTCCTCGGCGTGGTCGGCCGGGGGATGCTCAGCGTTGACGGCCTGCTCTCGTCGCCGCTCCGGTTCCTCAACGCGAGCCTCACGCCGGCGCACTCCGTGGTGCCGTCGCTGACCGTTCGGGTCGCGCTGCTGCTGGTCGGGGCCATCGCGGGCTCGCTCACCCTGGCAGCACCTCGGCTGGCGCGGGCGCTGCGGTCGCCTGACAGGGTGGGCAAGCGCGGTGCTGCTCGGTGAGCCTGGGCGAGCTCCGGATCGATCCGCACGTCGCCCGTGCCCTCGGCGGCGAGGGGGTCACGGCAGGGGTCGAGCTCGACGAGGTGACCGTGGCGCTGACGCCGTCCCGGCTCCTGGTGGCCGACCCGCAGCGCCTTCGGCTCGACGTCCCGCTCGCCGAGCTGCACCGAGTCCAACTCGTGGTCGAGAGCGACCGGCCCGGGCTGCTCACGTTCGTCCCGGTGAATGACCGTTATCCGGCCGTGCTCGTCATCGTGCCGCGCGAGCGGTTCGAGGAGGCGGGCGAGGTGGTGATGGCCATCGGGCGCGTGGTGGCGAAGCGGGGATGACGACGTTCGAGGTGGATGAGCAATGACCGTGCAAGACCAGATCAATCAGGCCCTCGGCACCATTGGCGGCCTCGTGGGGTCCATCGTCGGCACCCCGGGCGTCCAGGACGGCCTCCATCTCGCGCTCTGGGCCATCATCATCCTGTGGTTCGTGACGGTCCTGTGGGCCTTCCGGGATGCCCGCGCGCGGAGCCACAACTGGCTGGTCGCCCTGGGAGCGCCGACCGGCATCGCCCTCGCAACGCCAGCGGCGTTTCCATTGGCCCTCTTCGTCTGGCGGATCCTGCGGCCCGCGCCGACAATCGCCGAGGCACGCGAGCAGCAGCTGACCATCGACGCCCTGCTCGCCTCATCCCACCGGCCCACCTGTCTGGGCTGCGGTTCAAAGGTGAACGCCGAGTGGCGTCGCTGCCCGTGGTGCCGCACCTGGCTGCAGGCCTCGTGCCCTCGCTGCCAGCGGCTTGTTGAGTTGGGCGCCGCGGTGTGCCCGTGGTGCGTGCTGGACCTGGCGCCCGGGGCACTCGTCGCGCAGGAGGCCCGCCAGGCGATGGTTCCAGCGATCGCGGCTTCGGCGGCGACGGTCCCAGTGAGGGACCCCGCGGTCCTCGAGCCGACCTGGGCCACGATGCCGATCCAGCTGCCGAGGCACGACGACGGCCCCCTGATGCCGCCGGCGCCCTCCCCGGCGGCCTCCGCGCAGCCAGCGGCTGCACCGGAGCGCGTTGCAGCTGCCACCCCCGCCCGGCCGAGTCGGTCGCGCCGACCGCATGGTCGCCCAGGCGCCTCGGATCTCCACCGGCAGCCCGAGGAGCCCGCTCCCAGCACCGCGCTCTGGTAGGCAGGGCCCTCCTCGGCATCGGGGCGCAGCGCAAGACGCGTGTTATCCGATGCCGGCCTGCCGCTCGGTCGACCGCAACCGGCGCCGAACGAGACTGGGAAGCGTCACTAATGACGGGGAGGCCACGCGATGACCGAGCCGATGCCGACCGGCGGCACGTCCGTGGGCAGGGCCCCTTGCCCCTCCACGTAGGCACGTCGGGCTTCGACTATCCGGAGTGGGCCGGCCGGATCTACCCCCGACGACTCCCGGCGGGCGAGCGGCTGGCGTTCTACGCCACGCTGTTCCCCGCGGTCGAGCTCAACTCCACGTTCTACCGCCTGCCGACGAGAAAGCAGTGCGAGCGGTGGGCCGGGCAGGTCCCGCCCCAATTCCGGTTCGCCGTCACGGCATCGCGCTACCTGACGCACGTGCTGCGGCTGCGCCAGCCGGACGAGGCGGTGGAGCGGATGCTGGAGCGCATCGAGCCGCTGGGCGACCGCCTCGGGCCCGTGCTCGTGCAGCTGCCGCCCGACCTGCCCGTGGACGCGGGGGCGCTCGACGCCACGCTCACCGCCTTCGACGCCTCCGCCCCGCCCGCGCTGCACGTCCGGGTCGCCCTCGAGCCACGCCACGAGAGCTGGTTCGCGGCCGATGTCGAGGCGATCCTGCGCGACCATGGCGCCGCCCTCTGCCGGGCGGACCGTCGCGGCGAGCGATCCCCGGAGTGGCGCACCGCCGACTGGCGCTACATCCGGATGCACGAGGGCTCGGCGGTCCCCGCGGGCTGCTACGACTCAAGCGACCTCGCCGCCCTCGCCACGCGGCTCGCCGAGGAGGGCACCGGCACCACAGGCGACTGGGTCTTCTTCAACAACGACGGCCACGCCTGCGCGCCAGCCAACGCCCGCACGTTCAGCCGCCTGGCCGACCGCGCGGGCTTCGAGGTCCTGGCGCCGACCTGAGTTGTGCATGCCGACGGGTTCATGGCTCGACATGCGATGAAACCCGCCACCGGCGCCGGCTCGTGGCCCATGGCGGCACGATCCGATCAAAGGCGCGCGCCTCCCCGTCCCGGGTCGTGGCGCTTCATGGCATGGCGTGCGACGGTGCGATGGGTCGCGCGCGAATCGGCGGCATGGCGGCGACACCTGAGCCCTCGGCCCTCACGGGCCGGCCGAGCAGCGGCCACTCGCCCCGGATCCTCACACGGGCGCGCACGGTCGAGCCAGGCGGCCGTCCTCTGCTACCATGCCGGCCGTGAACCGCGCGACCGGCTCCACCGCCCGCCCTCGGCACCACCTGGGCTGGCGCGGAGTTGGTCCCGGTGTTGACCCATTGTCGGGGTCTGCGCAGGGGTAGAAGGGGCCCTCGGGCCCGCACTCGGCACGGTTTCACGCACGGACACCAGTGGGTCGGTCGGGCAGGTGGTGAGCCCAAGGGTCTGTAAAACCCTCGCCTTCGGCTGTGGCAGTTCGATTCTGCCCCGGCCCACCAGCACTCTCCTGGGCACGACGCCGGCCGCCGCCGGCGCCGGGACCGGCCCCCAGGGGGCCTTTCGCGACCCGGTCCTGACGATACGGGCCGCCGCGCCCCCGGTCAACGGGAGGTGTGTACGCGTCGCGTGTACGTTCCGCGCCGGGGGCCGGGGCGGGGCGGGGCGGTCGTCGCCCGGTGGCAACGCCGGCGGCAATGGGCCGGCCCGCACCCAGGCGCCGGGCGGCCTCGGCGGGCGGGAGCTGGTCGTCCACTGGATCGGCGAGGAGCGGCGACGAGCCAGGGCTGATCTCAAACCGACCCACCTCACTGTCCCGACGCGCGTGCGAGGCCGTCGCAGATTCGTTGGCACAACTCGACACGTGGCGTACAGTTGTGCGCATGAGCTCGATGCGGGACTGGGCGCTGGCGCTGCCCTCGCAGGGTCGCTTCACCTTCACGACCGCCGAGGCGCGAGCGGCGACCGGCGCGGCATCCAACGCCGCCGTCGCGGCGGCCCTCGACCGGGCAGAGGCCGACCGGCTCATCGCCTCGCCGGTGCGCGGCTTCCACGTCGTGCTGCCCCTGGAGGACCGGGGAACCGGGACGCCGTCCTGGCGGCTGTTCCTCGACCCACTCCTGACGCACCTCGGCCTTCCGTACTACGTGGGGCTGCTGACCGCTGCGTCGATCCACGGCGCGTCGGGCCAGGCGGCGCAGGTGGTCCAGGTGGTGGCTCCCCGTGCGAGGCGACCGGTCCGGGTCGGCCGGCTCGTCATCGAGTTCGCCGTGCGTCGCACCGCGGCGCGGGCGCCGGTGACGCTTGTCACGACGCCGTCGGGGAGGATGCGCGTCGCGACCCCCGAGCTCGTCACCCTCGACGTCGTCCGGTACCCGGCCCGAGCCGCGGGCTGGGACAACGTCGCGACGGTGCTCCGGGACCTCGCGCCCTCGCTGCGCCGGGCGGGCATGCGCGAGGCGCTCGCCGTCGAGCCCGCAACGCCCGAGCTCCAGCGCCTTGGGCACCTCCTCGAGCGGGCCGGCGGGGGACCGGTCCTCGCCGCGCTCGATGCCGAGCTCGCGACGCGGCGGGTGGGCTGGGTCCAGTTGACGCCCGGGGAGCCTGGTGCGGTCGCCACGGCGGCGCGCGACCCGCGCTGGCACGTGCTCGTCACCGCGGAGCCCGAGGCCGACTGACCGGTGTTCCCCCAGGCCGACATCGTCCGATGGCGCGACGTGGCGCCGTGGGCCGACGACAACGACGTCGAGCAGGACCTCGTGATCACCCTCGCCCTGTTCGACATCTTCCGCGACGAAGGCTCCAAAGCGGCGCTCGCGTTCCGTGGCGGGACGGCGCTGCACAAGCTGCACCTGGCGCCGGCCGCGCGCTACTCGGAGGACATCGACCTCGTCCAGCGCGAGCCGGGACCGATCGGCCCGACGCTGTCGCGGCTCCGCCGCGTGCTCGAATGGATCGGCCCCGCGCGCTCGGACACCGGCGAGCACCCCAGGGTCACCTTCCGCTTCGAGACCGAGACCGGCGCGACGCGGAAGGTCAAGGTCGAGATCAACAGCCACGAGCACTTCGGCCACGTCCTTCCGCGCCTGTATGCCGTCCCGAACCTGCCGGTGGCGAACAGCGCCGCCATCCCGACGTACGGGCTGGACGAGCTCCTGGCCACCAAGCTCCGCGCCCTCTACCAGCGCAGGAAGGGCCGCGACCTGTTCGACCTGTGGTGGGCGCACCAGCAGGCGGACCCGGATCCCGCGCGGATCGTCGCGATCCTCGGCGAGTACCAGGCCGCCGCCGGCCGC
>JAJYGO010000254.1:7420-8271 GCA_021785115.1 Chloroflexota bacterium
TCCGGTCGGGCGAGCTGCGGGCGAACCTGGCGGCCAAGCGCGTGCCGTCGTTCCTCGAGGAGGTGCGGCCGCTGCTCCGGCCGGGCGTCGCCTACGATCCGGTCGTGGCGCTCGACTGGGTGGAGGAGACCTTCATCCAGTTGCTCCCCTGACGCCGGCCGGTCCGGTCACGCGCATCGGCAGGGGCCACCGCACCGGGACAAAGAGGTCGGTCGTGGGGGCTCGCCTCCTCTCGCCCCGACCATTTCGACCTCATCAGGTCCAAACGCCTCGGCCAGGCCGTGGTATCGGGCCTCCGGCGTCGGCTCCACCCAGACGCGGTCGACCCCCAGCACCCCGATCCGCTCGAACAGCGTGACCGCGAGCGCGCGCCGGTCCTCCGGGTCCGCGTCCCGCCACCACTCGGGCAGGTGCTCCAGATACCCCCAGACCTCGTCGGTTGACAGCGCCGGGCGCTCCAGGTCTGAAGGGTTCAACAATCCGAATCACGCCGCCCGGCGATAGTCGTGGATCAGGCCGCCGAGCACGTCCCTCCGTTCGACCAGGGTTGGGGTCGCCCCCGGAACCTGGGCTGGTCGGATGCCGGCCGGCACGGCCAGGCCCAGTCCCCGATGCGGCCTCTCGTCGACGTAGTGCGCGACGTGCGCCCCGGGCACCCGCTCGAGGTGCCGACGCCCGTGGACCAGGACGTGGTCGAGGCACTCGCGGCGCGCGGTCCGCACGAACCGCTCTGCGAAGGCATTCGCCCGAGGTGACCGAATCGGCGGGAGCTCCTTCGTCTACGGGGATCGCTTGTACCAGTGTGGGAGGACCCGAATCGGGAAACTGAACCCTTCACGCTCAGATCGGAA
>JAJYGO010000160.1 GCA_021785115.1 Chloroflexota bacterium
AGATGAGCGGGAAGGCCACCATGCCGAGGCGGCCGATCGACTGCAGGTTCCCCGTCGCGAAGACGGAAATGAGGGTGAGGATCGGGATCGTCGCGTAGGCGAGCGGGATCCGGTCGGGTCGCAGGTACACGAGCAGGAACACGTAGGCCAGGAGCGTCATGAGGAACGTGGCGAGCATCGGGTCCATCATCGCCGCGAGGCTCTGCCCGCCGCCGGCGGCAGCGGCGCCGATCCCGGTCCGGCCCCATGCCGCCTGTGCCCCGCCGACCGCCGTCGCGCCGCCGGCGACTTGCGCCACGTACAGTTCGAACAGCGCGGCACCGAGCGGTACGAGGACAAGCCACGCCAAGCGGCGGCGATCGCGCAGGCGTTTCCACAGGATCAGCGGCAGCGGCACGAGGAGAAGCACGCCGGGGAGCCGGGTGAGGCCGGCTAGGGAGGCGAGGACCGACGCCCAGCCCGCGTGTCCGCGCTCGGCCGCGAGGAGCGAGCCCAGGCTCAGCACCAGGAAGAGGCTCTCTCCGTACGCCATCGAGAAGACCCAGCTGAACGGGAACAGGGCGAGCAGCACACACGACCAGAGGGCGCGCCGCTCGTCGAGGACGAGGGCGGTGAGCCGGTAGAGCAGCCAGAGAGCGACCAGGAACAGGACGTTCGACAGCAGTACGGCGATCAGCCCATCAAGCGCCGGAGTCGCCAGGGACAGCACCCGGACGAGCGCGGGGTACAGCGGGAAGAACGCGTAGTCGTGGTACTGGCCGGTGAGCGGCGCGGCGTGGTAGCCGTTGCGCGCGATCCCCAAGTACCACCAGCCGTCCCAGCCAGTCAGGCTCGAGATGATGGGTCCCACAGACGCGCCGACCAAGGCGGGATTGCGTGAGACGAAGGACTCGGCGCTCAGGGTGGCCGCCACAACCAGGAGGCGAGAGACAAGCCAGCTGACGCCAACGACGCCGACGTTCCTGTCGACAAGCGCCGAAGCGAGGCCGGCCCAGGCTTCGCGCAATCCTCGACGGTGCGAACTGCGCGACGGCACGTGCGGCTCTGTCGAGGGATCCAACGTCTGCACGATGGTGCATCGTAGCAACGAGCCACCGTGCGGCGGATGACCCCAAACGTACTGGACGCCAACCCACGTCTCGCGTGTGTCGGCGCCCCAACCGCCCTGCGATACTGCGCCGGACCGCCCCTTGATGCCACCACTCGGAATCGAGGGGCCGCAATGGGGATCGCGCACGCCATGCGATCGTGAACTTGTTCAGATCCGACCGGGTCTCGCGGCTACGGGGGGCCGCCGCCACGTGCATCCCCGGCCCGTCGACCGGCTGCTGCTCATGACGACCTTGGCCGCTACCGCGGCGCGGGCCGGCTCCTGGCTCGTAGACCGCCGTCGGGTGAGGCCGGCCCGGGCGGGGCTCGCAATCGTGGGCGCCGCGCTGCTGGTCCTGCTGGCCCTCTACGGCCCCGGAACCGATGCGACGTCGTACTGGTCGTTCGACCTCGCCCACCCATACACTGCCGCGACCCTCAGTCTCACGGGTACTGACGCGTTCCGCTACGCGCCTCCTCTTGCGTATGCCTTTCTGCCCTTCCACGTTCTGTCGTTCACCGCCTTCCGTGTTGTCTGGATGGCGATCGAGTTCGCGTGCCTGGCGGCGCTCGTCGGCTGGCGGTGGGCGCTGGCCCTTGTGGCGATGTACCCCGTGACGCTGGAGCTGTCTTCGGGCAACATTCACCTGCTGATGGCGCTGGCCGTCGCTATCGGGTTCCGGTATCCGGCCGCGTGGTCATTCCTGATCCTCACCAAGGTCACGCCCGGCATCGGCCTGCTGTGGTTCGCGGTGCGCCGCCAGTGGCGAGACCTCGCCATCGCGCTCGGAGTGACGCTCATCATCGCCGCCGTGTCCTTCGCCCTTTCACCGCACCTGTGGCAGCAGTGGTGGGTGATGCTGGGCGCCGATCTGTCGCTGAACATGATTGGCGATCATCCGTACATCCCGATCCCGCTCTGGCTGCGCCTGCCCGCCGCGGTGCTCGTCGTCGTCTGGGGCGCGCTGCACGACCGACCCTGGACGGTTGCCGTGGCGGTCACGCTCGCTCTGCCCACGATCTGGGTGCAGAGCCTCCCCGTCCTGCTGGGGGCGGTGCCGTCCCTGATCGGGAGGCCGGCGTTCAAGGCAAGACCCCACCACGCTGCGAGTTCGCCGACAGGAGATCGTTCGCTCGCGGTGTGATCGAGGGCGGTACTCGGACCCCTACCCGAGCGTACCGCCGACACCTGGGAAGCCGCCGGTATGATGCCGGCGGACTCTCCGTCCCGGCCTTGGTCCGAATCTTGAATCGGTAAGGCAGGTCATGACCAACTGGCAGGCAGGCGCGACGTGCCGGCGAACCTTGCAGGCCGATGTGCTTCTGCGGGTCTCCGGCTCGTGACGCAGCCGTGATGCTGCGACTACCTGCCCGGCTCTCTGGCCAGCGACAGCGGGCGGTGCGCGACGGGCTCTCTGTTGCGGGAGTCGCGTACGCGGCATTCTTCGTCGCGGCTGAACTGACGCGTGGCGCCAACCCGCCCGGACTCGACGCCAGGGCCTACTGGGCGGTGGGCGATGGCGCACCGTACGCGGCTTCGCTCGCGGTCGGCCAGCCGGGGGCGTTCCTCTACGCCCCGCCCATGGCATTGGCCTTTGCGCCCGCATCCCTCTTGCCATGGCCGGTCTTCCTCAGCCTCTGGTTCGCGCTGCTTCTCGGCGCGCTGGTGTGGATGGCGCGTGGCTGGAGCCTGGCCATCCTTGCGTTCATCCCGGTGCTGTTCGAGCTGTACTACGGCAACGTGAACCTGCTCATCGCGGCGGCGATCGTACTGGGCTTTCGCTACCCGGGGGCATGGGCTTTCGTCCTGTTCACGAAGGTCACGCCGGGCGTCGGGCTGCTCTGGTTTGTCTTCAGGCGAGAGTGGCGGCAGCTGGCAGGCGTCGCCGCGGTCACGTTCGCCGTTGGCGTGGTCAGCTTCGTGCTGGCACCAGGCCTGTGGAGTCAGTGGGCCGAATCTCTGAGGCGGGACCTCGTGAGTCCGGCGAGCCCTGGCATCGCCGTGCCCCTGTGGGCGCGCACCGCCGTGAGTGTGGTCGTCGTGTGGTTCGGGGCCAGGACGGATCGGCCCTGGACAGTTCCCGTGGCGGCGATGCTCGCGCTCCCGGTCTTGTGGGTGGCAGGGTTCTCGGTGGCGGTCGGCGCCGTGCCGTTGCTGAGGCATACCGCGACGTCGCCGGAGCCGCAAGGTTGAAGGCACTTGGCCGGACGTCGGCTGCTGGAGCCGTCATCGCCAGCCTCGAGGCGCCGCTGCTGATCGCCGTTGGATCGCGCGTGTATTCCGCGGCGTTGATCCTCATGGCACGTCAGCTGGCACATCCGGCGGCCACGTGGCCGTTGCACACGGCCGACACGAGTCCGCTCGTCGCCTGGGATGGACAGTGGTATCTCGGCATCGCCGCTACCGGGTATCACGCGCAGCCGATCTGCGTGGATCACTGCCTTCATGACTTCGCCTTCCTCCCCGGCTGGCCCTTGCTGCTGCGCCTCGTCAGCCTCGGCGGTGCGGTCGATGCTGGCCTCGCGGGCGCAGTCCTGGCGAACCTGCTCTTCATCGCGGCCGCCGTGCTTCTTTTTGTGGCCGCTCGGCCCGTCTTCGGCGTGGACGCCGCCACCCGCGGCCTGCTGCTGTTCTCCTTCGGGCCGGCTGCATACGTCGGCTCGCTCTCGTACAGCGAGTCCCTGTTCCTCCTGCTCGTCGCGATCTTCTTCGTCGCGCGCCGTCCGGGCATCGCCCCGGGCCTGGCGGCCTTCGGCGCACAGCTCGTCCGGGTTACCGGCGTGACGCTGGCAGGCGTCGCCGTTGCGGAGGCATGGGTCGCTCGAGGCCGCCAACGAAGGGCCTGGATGCTGCTCACCGTGGCACCCTTCGTGGCCCTCGGACTGTGGTGTCTGTACGTCGCGGCGCTGACCGGCAATCCGTTCGGCATGATGGAAGGCACGCCGGATTGGTATCGCTACGTTGCCGGCGGGCCGGGTGTCGCATCCCTGCCCACGGCGCTGGCCCAGGTACCCATCCTGGCCTGGCTCACGGTGCTCATCCTCTTGGTTTACGTCGGCGCAGCCGTGGCTGTCGCGCCGCTGAGTGTCCCGCTGGGTGCTTTCGTCGTGCTGACGCTGGCGACAGCGTTGCTGGGCGACTGGCATTCGATGGCGCGGTACCTGTTGCCGGCGTTTCCGGTACCGATGGTCGTCGCCCGCTACACCGGCCGACGCGGAACGCCGCTGGTGTGGGCCCTGGGTGCGGTCATGCAGGCCGTGTTCGTCGCCGGGGTCATCGGGGCAGCGGTCGTGGCGCCGTGATGCCCGCTCGGCTTGTCGGCAGATGGTCGTGAGCATGCGCCGCCGAGGCCACAGATCGTGATGATGGTCCTTGAGGTGGACTGGTACCGTCGTCCGCCCGGCGACCCCGGCGAATGGCGAACGTGGAACGCGCCGATGGATGAACGATGATGAGAGGCCAACCATCCGCGCGATCTGTCGGATCTGCCGGCGCCAGTCTGCGACGTCGGCCCCTCGACACGTACTGGCTGTCCGTGCGTGCGGGCGCTGTGCTCGCTGCGTTTGGCCTGCTCGTCGCTATCGCCGCTGACGCTGAGACGCTGCTGACGCCGTACGCGCGCGACTTCGCCGCGTACTACGCGGCAGCTGTCCGTCTCACCCACGGCGCCGCGCTCTTCATCCCCTCGGTGGCCTCTGGCCCGCCCGACAGTCAGAGTGTGCTCGCATGGCGGTACGCGCCGTACCTCGCACTCCTCTTCGTCCCATTCACCGCATTGCCGTTCAGCCTCGCCGCCGCAGTGTGGGCAACGATGCATGTGATCGTTGGCGTATGGGTCGTCAGGGTTCTCCCCGTGCCGCGCGGCCTGAAGCTGGCTCTTCTGATATGGACGCCCTTCGTCACCGACGTATGGGTCGGCAACATCTCCACTTTCATGGTCGGCGCGTTTCTGGTCGGGTGGCGATGGCTGCCGGCCACCGGTCTCGTGGGCGCCATCAAACCCTATGCGGCCCTCACCCTGCTCGAGCTCGCCGCCTCCCGGGCGTGGCGAGCGCTCGGGATATCGGTCGCCATATGGCTCGGGGTCGTAGCCCTTTCTCTACCCATCGTCGGCGTGCAGTCCTACCTGGACTTCTTCCGGAGCATCGTCCCCACCGCGTCGGCCTCGTATGCAGACATCGGCGGGGGCGGTCTGCTTGAGGTTGCGCACCAGATTGGCATGCCGATGGCCGCAGCAGGAGTAGCGTTCGTGGTCGCCGGGATCCTCACGCTGGCCGCGCTTCGGCAAGCCGGCCCTCTCAGGTCGGCCCTGATTCTGCTCGTGTCGGCCGCATGGAGCCCCATCGTCCACATCCATGGCTGGCTGCTGGCGATGCCAGCGATGGCAATGATGGGCAACGGCATGTTCTGGCTTCTATACGTGGCTTATGCGGCCGACTACCGCTCCCTCTGGTGGCTCGTGACGACAGTCGTGGTCGCGTGGGTGGAATGGGGCAGAATGCGGCGTGCGCGCGACGCAGCCGTATCGTCACAGGTCATGCTGATCGATGCCGGGGACGCGGCGGTGGAGACTGCCGAACCGTGACGGCATGACTTCGACCGCGAAGCTCACGCGACGGTGGACGGTCGACGGCGCCTCGCAGGCGCGGCTGCTCGCGGGCTACGTGGCCGCAGTGATGTTCATCCTGGACGCCACCCTCGGGGGCCTCCTGAATGTCGGTCGGTACGACTTCTTCTACCTCGCCGACTCGATCCTCCACGGCCACCTGTGGCTGGACGTGATCCCGGCGCCCGGCACATATGACTGGGTCATGTACGGTGGACATGTATACGTCCCGTTCCAGCCGTTTCCCGTGGTTCTCACGCTGCCACTCGTGGCTGCGTTCGGCATGCCCTCGGCCGCCGCACTGGAGCCCGTCCTCAATGCGGCCCTCGCCGCGTCCTGCGCCCTCGCGGGATGGGCTCTCCTTGGGCGCCTTGGCGTCGCCAACATCCGCGATCGCTTCGCACTAGTCGTCCTCCTGATGTTCGGCACGGTGATGTGGAACGTCACCGTTCGGGGAGGGGTGTGGCACACCAGCGAGGTGCTTGGGGCGCTCATCATGTTGCTGGCGCTCTGCGAGGGGGCGACCGCCAGCCCGAGGCCGTGGCTGCTCGGGTTGCTTGTCGGCGCTGCGGCGCTCTCCCGGGCCCCGATGCTCTTCGCCGCACCGTACTTCATCTGGCTCCTGTGGCGCACGGGCCCGGAGTCGGCGGCGGGGCAGACCACGCGAGATCGGGTCACACGCGTCGTCGGATTCCTGTTACCGGTCGCGTTGTTCGGTGCAATCGACCTCGTCTACAACTGGGCGCGGTTCGGTTCGGTGTTCGAGTCCGGTTACGCGCTTGCGTCGCTGCCGCCGGAGCTCGAGCGCTTGCGGGAGATGGGTCTGTTCTCGCTCGTCCATCTGCCGATGAACCTGCAATACCTGTTCCTGAACGGACCGGGCACATGGGTGGGGCTGCCACTCCTGTTCAGGCCGGACCCATACGGAATGTCGGTTCTCATCACCAGCCCTGCGCTGCTCGTCGGGCTGTGGGCGATCAGGACTTCGACCGCCGCGCGTGGCCTGGCCGCCGCGGGCCTGGCAGTCCTCCTCCCGACATTGCTGTACTACGGCGGAGGATGGATCCAGCTGGGTTACCGCTACCTGCTCGACTCGATTCCCTTCTGGTTCGCTCTGTGCGGTCTGGTCGCTGCCCGGCGGGGCGTCGGGAGAGTGTGGATGTTGGTGATCGGCTGGAGCGTGATGGTGAACCTGTGGTTGGTGGTGTGGGCGGCCAGCTTCCGCTGACTTCTCCGCAAGACAGCATTGCACGAGCTCTGGCCGACCGCACCCGCCAGTGCCTCCACGACTCGGTCCACCTTGGGCGTCGGTCATGTCGGGGAAGATCGGGAGGCTGATCGAACCGGCGCGCCGCCTATTCGAGACCGGTTCATCCGGCGCTCCAATCCGCCCCGCGGTCCGTCGTGACCCCCAATCGTGTTGGTCCCGTCTCCGGTGAGCCTCACGTGCCGCGTCGGAGCGAAAGCCGGGCGACGGTGCGGCACTTGGGCTGGTGTTGTTGAGTCCCCTCATCGCCGCCGTGGCCCTGGCGGTCTTCGTGCGCGACGGCCGGCCGATCCTGTTCGCTCAGGAGCGCGTAGGTATCCACGGCCGGCCCTTTCGGTTCTTCGAGTTCCGCACGAGATAGGGCGGCAGTGGCCAGAGCAGCCATGTTCCGGCGGTGGTGAGCACCGCGAGCCACGCGACGGCAAAGACCGTCCACGGCAAGAACGCCGCGGGAAGAAACAACAACGCCCCCGCCGGTGGGTAGACGAAGCCATTTGCGTACAAGGGCCCGTGCCAGGCGAGCCAGTAGGCGCGCGCATCGAACAGCGTAGTCCCAGTGTGGAAAAGCACTCCGCCGGCGCTGATCAGCGCGACGAACCAAGCAGAGCCAAACGCGAACAGCCGGACGTGGCCGTTCGCTCTGCTCATCGGTATCTGCCCTTGCACAGCGCCGACTTCTACGCCGACTCCGGGACTGTCGCATGAATGTCGTCCGCGCGTCCTGTCGCGACCCGGGCGTCAATCCCGGGGCGTGTCTGCCAGCCCAGGAGGCGAGGCACCGCGGCTAGAAAGCCCAGCGCCCACGGCTGCATGTCAGGCTGGCAGAGCAGGACCACTACCGGGAGCGCGGCAGGTCGATCGCGCCACGAAGCCCAGACGAGCAGCGCACCGGCGACCACGAACCGGAGGGGGAAGGGTCCGAGAGGCATCAGGTAGTTCTGCACGGTGTCTGTCTGCCCGCGGAACAGCACCACCATGCTTATCCAGGTGCGCCACGAACCCGGAAGCAGGAGCTCGCTCGCGAGGACCAGCGCGATGCCCAGGGCGAGGGTCGTCACGACGGCTCTCCACTGGCCGCGGATGACGAACCAGCCGAATCCGAGGAATGGCGAGATCTTGGTGAACAGGGCCACGAGCCACAGCGGAGGCCAGCGACGCCCGAACAGCACCACGAGCGCGAGGAGCCACTCGATGTTGCCGTTCAGCGCGAAGAGGATGCCCGCGAGCGTGGCGGGGATGCGCGATGGAAGTGGGAGCGGGGCGAGGAGCCAGACGTATGCGACCGCGCCCAGTGC